>JALWCD010000169.1 GCA_027036915.1 Thermodesulfatator sp.
CCCTAGGAGGATGTGGATACTTGAGAGGCTCTATAAAGGAGTTTCTCCAGCTCCTCGCCCTCGAGGACTTCTTTTTCCAGGAGAAGACTGGCGATCTGCTCCAGGCGATCGCGGTTTTCCGAAAGGATTTCCCGGGCCCGGTTGTAGGCCTCCCGCAGGAGTTCTCCCACCTCCTGGTCTATGGTGCGGGCCGTCTCCTCGGACATGGTCTCCCTTTCCCGGAAGGGAATGTCCAGGAAAAGGTGCTCCCGCCGGCGGAAGGTCTGAGGCCCGAGCTTATCGCTCATGCCGTAGTCCATGACCATGGCCCGGGCGATCTCCGTGGCCTTCTCCAGATCGTTCTGGGCTCCGGTGGAGATCTCTCCGAAGACCAGCTCCTCGGCCGCCCGTCCGCCGAGAAGCACCGCCAGGCGATCAAGCAACTCGCTCCGGGTCAGGAGATAGCGGTCCTCGGTGGGAAGCTGCAGGGTATAGCCCAGGGCCCCGATGCCCCGCGGAATAATGGAAATACGGTGGACCTTGTCCGCCCCGGGAACCGAGGCCGCCACCAGGGCGTGACCGGTTTCATGATAGGCCACCCGGCGTTTCTCCTCCCCGGAAAGGTAACGGTTCTTGCGCTCAAGGCCCGCAATGATCCGGTCCACGGCCTCCTCGAAATCCTCCATTTCCACCTGTTCCTTACCCTTGCGGGCCGCCAGCAAACAGGCCTCGTTCACGATGTTGGCCAGATCCGCGCCCACCATCCCCGGGGTGCGAGCCGCAATGACCTTGAGATCCACGTCCGGAGCCAGTTTTACCTCCCGGGTGTGGATGCGAAGAATGGCCTCGCGCCCCTTGAGATCGGGACGGTCCACCACGATGTGGCGGTCGAAACGGCCCGGCCGCAGGAGAGCCGGATCCAGGATCTCGGGTCGGTTGGTGGCCGCGATAATGATGATGCCCTTCTTGGGATCGAAACCGTCCATCTCGGTAAGGAGCTGGGTCAGGGTCTGTTCCCGCTCGTCCACCCCGGCTACCGGAGATACTCCCCGGACCTTCCCCAGGGCGTCAATCTCGTCGATAAAAATGATACAGGGGGCTTTACTTTCGGCGGTGGCAAAAAGGTCCCGCACCCGGGCGGCCCCCACCCCCACGAACATCTCCACAAAAGAGGAGCCCGAAATGGAAATAAAGGGCACCCCGGCCTCTCCAGCCACGGCCCTAGCGAGCAGGGTCTTACCCGTGCCGGGAGGCCCCACCAGAAGAACCCCCTTGGGAATCTTGCCCCCCAGGGCGGTGAAACGCTGGGGATTTTTGAGAAACTCTATGATTTCCTTCAATTCCTCCACGGCTTCATCCACCCCGGCCACGTCCTTGAAGGTGACCTTGATGTCCTCCTGAACATAGATCCGGGCCTTGCTCTTGGCGATGCCCATGACCCCGCCTTCAGGCGGACCGAAGCGACGGAAAACCAGCATCCAGAGGAAAATCAAAAGAAAGAAGGGCAACACCCAGGAAAGCAGGGTGGAGAACCAGCCCGGCCGGGGACGGGCCTTGAAACGGATGCCCTTTTGCTCAAGGATCCTTACCAGTTCGGGATCGTCGATTTTTCCGGTGCGAAAATATTTTCCCGGATTTTGCGGCTGCCCACGGAGCTGAGAGAGCACCACCTCCGCCCCTTCCTTAAGCTCGCCTTCGATGTAATCGCTGGAGATGACCAGGTTGTCCACCAGGCCCTGTCTGGCCAGGACCTTGAATTCACTGTAGGCCAGCTCCTCCTTGGGATAGGTAAAGAAAAAGGGCCAGAGAAAAAAAATAAAAAGAAGCCCGCCTACTAAAATCCAGGGCAAATAACGGTTCTGCGAATTGAGAAAAGGGCCTGTTTTCCTCTCCTTCGACATGGATTTTTAAAGATAGTCTTTTTCAAAATCCCGGTCAACCGCTATAATGAGAGACCGTGAGGACCATAGACCGCAAAGAAATAGTGGAGGCGGTCGCCCGGGAGCTGGCCCTGGCCGTGCGGGAGCTTCCCGCGGAGGTGGAAGCGGCCCTCAGGAAGGCCAGGGAGCGGGAAAGGCAACCCCTGGCCCGCGAGGTCCTCGAAATCCTCCTTGAGAACGCCCGCAAGGCCCGGGAACTCGGACTGCCCCTCTGTCAGGACACGGGGGTCCCGGTGGTCTTCGTGCGGATGGGGGAAGAAGTCCGGGTGAAGGACCTTTACGGGGCCCTGGAGGAAGGGCTTGAGGCGGGCTTCCGGAGGGGATATCTCCGAGCCTCGGTCTGCGAGGTGGTCTCAAGACGCAATACCGGGACCAACACCCCAGGCGTGATACATCTTGAGCTGGTACCGGGGGATCGACTTGAGATCAGTCTCCTTCCCAAAGGG
>JALWCD010000170.1:0-3625 GCA_027036915.1 Thermodesulfatator sp.
TGATCCTCCTTATCGCCTTCACCGGGTATGTGGCCCGCTGGGACGAGACCGGACGCCTGGCGGGGTTCATAGCCGAAAGCCTGAGCCAGAAGATCCCCTATCTGGGAAAGTATCTGAACGGTCTTCTCTTCATGGTGAGGGAAGACGGGGTTCATCGTCCCTATCTCTTCCATTTTTATGCCTCCTTTCTAGTGCTTACGGTCTCCGGGGTCTGGCACTTTCGGCTCCGGAGACTTCCGGCCGAGGATCTGGCCCTGGTCCTTCTGCTTTGCGGACTGCTGGCTCTGGTTTTACCGGTAGGGCTTCATGCCCCCGGCCCTTACCTGCTGGTTAAGGGCCCCTGGTTTTTTGTGGGTATTCAAGAAGCCTTAAGACATGCTCCTCCAGAACTGGCCGGGTTGCTGTTTCCGGCTCTGGGGCCGGTTTTTTATTTCAGTCTCCGGTGGCCTGCTTTGAGGAGGCCGGCCCTGGCCGGGCTTCTCCTCTGGACCCTCCTTTACGGAGGTCTTACCCTTTACGGTCTTTGGCGATGAGACACCTTCTCTGGAGCCTGCTTTTTTTGATGGCGGTGGCCGTGCTGGTAAAAGAGTGGCGCTTCAAACGGGCCGAAAAGGTCTATACCCTCACCTCCGGGCGGGTGGACATGTGCCTTGCCTGCCATAAGGAGACCCCCGGGAGGGCCCATGCCCGGGGTGTGGTGGGGTGTGCGGACTGTCACGGAGGCGACCCCCTTACCGTGGAAAAGGCCCGGGCCCACCGGGGAGTGGTGAAGAATCCCGCGGACCTCCGCTATGCGGACCGGAGCTGCGGCCGGCCGGAGTGTCACCCGGACTACCCCGAAAGGGTCAAAAAGAGCCTCATGGCCACCAACCGGGGTATCATCTCCACCCTGCGCTACTACTGGGGGGAAACCCCGGATTTCCGGGAGAAGATCACGGTTGAGGAACTTATAAAAACCGGAAAGACCTCCCCGGCCCTGGATTACTTCCGCAAGCTCTGCGGGACCTGTCATCTCTGGCTTCCCCGGGGAAAACTTCCGGGTTTCCTTCGGGAAAAGGGCGGAGGCTGTGCGGCCTGCCATCTCGTACCCGGTAAAGAACCGAAGGCCGAAAAGGCATCCTCCCCGGGCCTTCCGGTCTCCGCGAGAGCCCATCCCATCCTTACCCGTAAGATCCCGGTCCGAAACTGTGCCCGCTGCCACAACCGCAGCGGCCGCATCGCTTTAACCTACCAGGGGCTCTACGAGAACGAGCAATACGGGGCCCCCATTCGGGACGGAACCTTCGGGGCCGAGGAGCTCGAAGATGGCCGTTTCGTGGAACGCATCCCACCGGACGTGCACTTTAAGGCCGGAATGAGCTGCGTGGACTGTCACACCCAGAACGAGACCATGGGCGACGGAAAAGCCTACGCCCATCTTGAGGAATCGCTTGAGATCACCTGCGAGGCCTGCCACGAGGGCCTCGGGCGCACGAAAAAGGGAACCCCGCTTCCCAATCTGATGGTAAAGAACGGAAGAATCCTCTGGCAGGCCAAATTAACGGGAAAAGTCCTTCCCGTGAAAAGGCCGGATCCGGTGGCCTGCCGGCATCCGGTGCACCGGAGGCTTGCCTGCTGGGCCTGCCACGACCAGAGGGTGCCCCAGTGTTTCGGCTGCCACGTGCGCCGAAGCGCCGGGGAAAAACAGCTCGACAAGCTCTCCTTCCGCGAGACACCCGGCCTCTGGGAGGAATTCCGGAGCTACATGCGGCTTGAGAGCCCCACCCTGGGCCTTTACCGGGACGAGGTCACGGTGCTGGTTCCGGGCTGACAGGACTTCGTGACCTTCCTTTCCCCGGAGGGGAAGGTTAAGCGGGAGTTCCGGCGCATCACCTGGTCCCACATGTATCCCCACGGAACCGGAAAGGCGAGAACCTGCAGGGATTGCCACCAGTCGGCAAAGACCGTGGGCCTGGGCTACGGTTCCCTTACCTATCTCGGCGGGGGAAGATGGCGTTTCACCCCGGCCGAGGCTCCGGCAGAGCTTCTCGATCTTAAACACGGCCTTTCGGCGCTGGTGGACCTTTTCGGAAAACCATTCGTAAATTTTCGGCCCGGGGTTTCGGCTTTTAACGGTACCGAGATCCGGCGCATCCTCCGGGTGGGGCTCTGTCTTCCCTGCCACCGGGATTTCTCCGACCCGGTGATGCGCAACTGGCCCCCGAAAGGCCCCTGCCCGGTCTTTAAGGAGTAAGAACCTCTCCTACCCTTTTCCGGAATTGTTCGGCAAGCTCTACGGCCTCCTCGGCCTCCCGGCGGGTGTAAACCTCATCCGGGGTCAAATCCGGAAGCCCGTTGGGATACCGGGTGGGGATGTAGTACTTGTCAAGGATGGCCGCAGACTCAAGAAGGTCGCACAGTCTATTGAAAAATTCCGGAGCCACCTCCTCAAGCTCGCGGAGGAGTTTTACCAGGGAGTGGCCCCAGGGGGAGCTTTCCAGGGCGTACCAGAGGGCCTTCAGGGCCTTTTCCGCGGCCTGATGGGCGTGGAAGCAGGAAAGGGCGTATTCCCCCTCCCGCAGAAGGAGACGCGCGGCCCGCAGGTCCATCTCCGCGGTCTTAAGCCACCTTCGGGCTTCCTCAAGGGTCTTCCGCACGCTCATAGATGATCCTTCCCTCCCGGAGGATCGCTCGCATGAAAGGCCTTTCACCATGGGCCGAAAGTTCCTCCTCCGTCCATACCAGAAGGTCCCATTCAAAGCGCGGAAACCGCAGAAGGAGATCCCGGAACTCCTCCAGACGCTCGAGATAAGGCCGGGGGTGATCTATAACGATCAAAAGATCCACGTCGCTCCTTCGGCTCTCCTCAGAGCTTGCCCGGGAGCCGAAAAGGATGACCTTTTTGACATCCCTTTTTTCCTTAAAGTAAGCTTTTAGGGCGGAACTCAACTCCGGAGGAAGCCCCATACTGGAAACTTTAGCACGGATCTGGGAGGATCGAGAAGCGCTCCGGACCCTGGTGGAGTCGCGGGGGGCCCTGGGGCTGCTGATCTTCGTTTCCCTCCAGGCCCTCCAGGTGATCCTGGCCCCGCTTCCCGGGGAGGCCACGGGATTTTTGGCTGGTTTCCTTTTCGGGGCCTGGAAGGGTTTTCTTCTGGCTATGGCGGGACTGGCCGTAGGCTCGAGCGCGGCTTTCGCACTGGCGCGTCTGGCGAGCGGTCCGGTGGAGAGACGTCTTAAAGACCGTAAGTTCTACCGGCGTACGGTGGACTTCACGCGCCACCATGGGGTCACCGCGGCCTTCCTTCTTTTCCTCTTTCCCGGTTTCCCCAAGGACTACCTTTGCTACGCCCTGGGGCTTCTTCCCTTCCCCTTCCGGGTCTTCTTTCCGGTGATGCTCCTCGGCCGGGCCCCGGCCACTCTGGCCTTGACCCTTGAGGGCGACGCGGTTTTCCGGGAGGACTGGTATTTCCTTTTCTGGGTTGGGCTGGCCGCGGGTCTTTCCTTTTTACTCTTTCTCAAGCTCAAAAAACACCTGGAGACGGAAGTATGAAACGGGCCTGGCTTCAGGCGATGGGAGGGGTGGCCGGGGACATGTTCCTTGCGGCCTTGATTTCCGCCGGGGTCCCGGCAGCAGAACTGGCGA
>JALWCD010000170.1:3635-7805 GCA_027036915.1 Thermodesulfatator sp.
GCGAACTTTCTGGCCTGTCTTCCCGGAAGATTGATTCTCCGGACGGAACGCGTCACGGTTTCCGGTCTTTCGGCCCTGCGGGTGCGTCTTTTCGCCGAAGATTCCGGGGCCCTTCCTCCGCGTTTTTCGGAATTCATGGCTCTCCTTGACCGGCTGGAGCTTAAGGCGGAGCTTCGGGAGAAGGCCCGAAAGATCTTTGAACTCATCTTTTCGGCCGAGGCCTGGGTCCACGGAAAGGACCCCTCGGAGGTCAACCTCCATGAACTTTCGGCCTACGACACCCTGGGGGACGTCCTGGGGGTACTTTACGGGCTTCACCATCTCGGAATCTCCGAACTTTATGCCTCGCCCCTTCCCCTGGGCTCCGGCCTCCTTGAGACCGCTCACGGCCGGCTTCCGCATCCGGCCCCGGCGGCGGTCGAAATCCTTCGCGGGGTCCCGGTCTACGGCGTCCCGGAGGAGGTGGAGACCGTAACTCCCACCGGGGCGGCCTTAGTCCGGGTGCTCGCCCGGGACTTCGGCCCTATGCCTCCCCTTCGCCTTGAGACTGTGGGCCTGGGGGCCGGAACCTTCACCTTGAAAACCCGCCCCAATATCTTAAGGCTTTTTGTCGGGGCCCCTGAGCCTGCAATTTCCTCCGAGGAGGTAGTGGAGATCCTCTGTGATCTCGACGACGAAAGCCCGGAGGTGCTCGCGCGGGTGGCCGAAAGGCTCCTTTCCGAGGGGGCGCTTGATGCCGGATTTCTCCCCCGCACCATGAAAAGGGGGCGCCCGGGAGTGCGCCTTGAGGCCCTGGTCCGGCCCGAGGACGTAGAAAGGCTTTCGGCACTGATCCTTGAGGAGACCTCCACCCTGGGGGTAAGGCTCCGGCGGACGGAAAGACGCGTCCTTTCCCGGAGGGTGGAGACCGTTGAGACTCCCTACGGGCCGGTGCGGGTCAAGGTGGCCCGCACCCCCTCCGGGGCGGAAAAGATCAAACCCGAATACCGGGACCTTGCCCGCCTCTCCGAGAAAACCGGAATTCCCTTAAGGAGACTCTCCGAGGAGGTGAAAGCGACTTTTAAAGGGGTTAAAATGGAAATTAGCCCCGTAAAGGAACAACAAAATGAGTAAGGCCGTGGCTTTTGGTCTTTATCCCCATTACACCTATGAGGATTATCGGAGCTGGGAGGGGCGCTGGGAACTTATCCGGGGCGTGCCCTATGCCATGACCCCTCTTCCCCGCCCGAAACACCAGCGCTTGAGTCAGCGCATCGCCTATCTCTTGGAGGAGGCCCTTGAGGAGGCGGGCTGTCCGGAGTGCGTGGCCCTCCTTCCGGTGGACTGGAAGATCTCCGAGGACACCGTGATCCAGTCCGACAACCTGGTTTACTGTGGAAAGCTTCCGGAGGAGGAGTTTATCACCGAACCTCCGGTGGTGATCTTCGAGGTGCTTTCCCCGAGCACCGCCCGGAAGGACCGTATCCTCAAGTTCGCCCTCTACGAGGAGGCCGGGGTTAAGTACTACGTCCTAGTGGACCCCGACCGAAACGAGGCCGAGATCTTCCACTTAAGCGAAGGGCGTTATCTTCAGGAGGGAATCTTTTCGGAAGGGTCTTACACCTTTGACCTCGGCCCCTGCCGTCTTAACTTTGACTTCGGAAGGCTTTTTCGTTTCTAAAGGTCATGTTTTACGGCCCGAAGCCCCGCAAGGAACGTTTCGTACTGGCGACAGACCTTAAGCCCACCGGGGACCAGCCGCAGGCCATAGAGGCCCTTGTCGAGGGGGTCCTTTCCGGGGTCAAACACCAGGTCCTCCTCGGGGTCACCGGCTCGGGGAAGACCTTCACCATGGCCAATGTCATCGCCCGGGTGAATCGCCCCACCCTCATCATCGCCCCGAACAAGACCCTTGCCGCCCAGCTTTATAACGAATTCCGCCGCTTTTTCCCGGAAAACGCCGTGGAATACTTCGTCTCCTACTACGACTACTACCAGCCCGAGGCCTACATCCCGGCCACCGACACCTACATCGAGAAAGACGCCTCCATAAACGACCTTATTGACCGCCTGCGGCATGCGGCCACCTCCGCGGTCCTCTCCCGCCGGGACGTGATCGTGGTGGCAAGCGTCTCCTGCATCTACGGCCTGGGGTCGCCGAAGGACTACGCCCGTCTGCACCTCTACCTCCGGGTGGGAGACACCCTTCCCCGGGATCGCCTCATAAGGCGCCTTATCACCATGCACTACGAGCGAAACGACTACGACTTCCGCCGGGGGACCTTCCGCGTGCGCGGGGATGTGGTGGAGATCTTTCCGGCAAGCGAGGAAAAACGGGCCCTGCGCATCGAGCTTTTCGGGGACGAAATCGAGGCCGTAAAGGTCATCGATCCCTTCCGGGGGAAGGTCCTGGGAAGGCTCCGTGAGACGGTGGTCTTTCCGGCCACCCACTATGTGACCGAGGAGGACCGCCTGCGCCGGGCCATCGAGGAGATCAAAAAGGAACTCGAGGAGCGCGTGCGCTACTTTGAGGAACGCGGAGAGCATCTTTACGCCGAACGCCTCAAGAAACGCACCCTTTACGATCTCGAGATGCTTGAGGAGGTGGGTTACTGCCACGGGATCGAGAACTACAGCCGCCATCTCGACGGCCGCCGCCCCGGGGAGCCCCCTTACACCCTGCTTGACTACTTTCCGGACGACTTTTTGATCTTCATCGACGAAAGTCACATCACCATTCCGCAGCTTGCCGGGATGTATCGGGGGGATCGTTCCCGCAAGGAGACCCTGGTGGAATACGGTTTCAGGCTCCCCTCGGCCCTTGACAACCGGCCGCTCACCTTTGAGGAGTTCGAGGCCCGGGTGAACCAGGTGATCTACGTCTCGGCCACGCCGGGACCCTACGAGCTTGAGAAGGCGAAAGGTCGCGTGATCGAACAGATCATCCGGCCCACCGGGCTTCTTGACCCGAAGGTTGAGGTGCGCCCCGCGCGAAACCAGGTGGACGATTTGCTCGCCGAGATCCGCAAGCGCATTGCCCGGGGCGAGCGGGTCCTGGTCTGTACCTTAACCAAACGCATGGCCGAGGAGTTAACCGAGTACTACGCGGACCTCGGGATCAAAGTGAAGTATTTCCACTCGGACATAAAGACCCTTGAGCGGGCCAGAATCATAAGGGACCTCCGGCGCGGGGTCTTTGATGTGCTGGTGGGGATCAACCTTTTGCGCGAGGGGCTTGATATACCGGAGGTTTCGCTGGTGGCCATCCTTGATGCGGACAAGGAAGGTTTTTTGCGCTCCGAGCGTTCGCTAATTCAGATGATGGGCCGTGCGGCCCGGAACGCCAACGGAACGGTCATCCTTTACGCCGACAGCGTAACCCCCTCCATGAAGAAGGCCATCGAGGAAACCGAGCGCCGGCGGCGCATCCAGGAGGAATACAACCGCCGGCACGGGATCACCCCCACGACCGTGAGCAAAGAGGTGGAGGACACGCTTGCCCGCATCGCCGAGGCCGACTATGTGGATCTTCCCAGACTCCTTGAGGTGGAAGACGAAGAGAGGTTTTCAAGCCTTGAGGAGCTCAAACGGGAGATCAAGCGCGTGGAGCGGGAGATGAAAAAGGCCGCCAAAAATCTCGAATTTGAGCGGGCCGCGGCCCTTCGCGACCGCCTTTTTGCCCTGCGCCAGAGATTACTTGAGTTCGAGTAGGGGAAGGAAGCTAACGTTCGGTCCTTTTCCAGAAGTACTTTTCCTGATCGTAGGTGCGGAGGAATTCCAGGGCCTCTTCCGGGGGAAGGGGAGGGGCGAAGTGGTATCCCTGGACGGCGTCCACCCCCAGGCCGGTGAGAAAAGCCAGCTGTTCCCGGGTCTCCACACCCTCGGCCACCGTCCTCCGGGAAAGGGCCCGGGCCATGGAGACCATGCTGGTGACCAGGGCTACCTGTTCCCGTCGGTCGGGCACCTCCCGGATGAAGGAACGGTCTATCTTGAGGTCCACCCGGGGGAGCTGTTGCAGGGAGCGGAAGGAGGCGTAGCCCGTGCCGAAGTCGTCCAGGGCGAAACGGGCTTTTCGGGCCAGGAGTCTCTGGATGAGATCCACGGCCTTATCGTCCATGAGGATCCTTTCCGTGATCTCGAGCTCGAGATCCGGATAATGGAAGCCCAGACCGCGAAGCCGCTTTTCAAGCT
>JALWCD010000171.1 GCA_027036915.1 Thermodesulfatator sp.
TCTGGATGCAGTTCTTCTGGGGATTATCGGGGCCGTGGTGGCCCGGATCTTCAGCCTGATGGTGGACTTCTCTCAGGAGATCTTCCTGGGGAAAATCGCCCTCTACCACCCTCCAGGTCTACCCAATGAAGGGGGAGCGCCGGAGGAGATGATCGGGCCCTACGGCATGACCCTCATTCCCATGGTGACCACCCTGGGAGGTTTTCTCTCCGGTCTTCTGGTCTACCTCTTCGCCCCCGAGGCCCGCGGTCATGGAACCGAAGCCGCCATCAAGGCCTTCCACTTCCTGGAGGGACATATCCGGACCAGGGTGCCCCTGGTCAAAATGTTCGCCTCGGCCATCACCCTGGGCTCCGGAGGCTCGGCCGGGCGGGAAGGCCCGGCCTCCCAGATAGGAGCCGGAGTGGGGTCTCTTTACGGTCGCCTCACCCGAAGAACGCCCCATGAGAGGCGCCTGCTCCTTCTCATGGGGATGAGTGCGGCTCTTTCGGCCATCTTCCGTTCCCCCATGGGCACGGCCTTCTTCGCCGTGGAGGTGCTTTACAGCCAGATCGAATTCGAAACCCAGGCCCTGCTCTATTGTATTTTCTCGGCCGGCGTGGCCTATCTTCTGAGCGGTTTCGTGGTGGGCTGGGAACCGCTCTTCAGGCTTCCCGGGGAGCTGGCGGTCACTTCCCCGGAACAATACCTGGGTTTCCTGGTGCTGGGAGTTCTGGCCGGGGTGCTGGGAACCATCGCCCCCCTGATCTTCCACTATACCAGGGAAACCTTCGACCGCCTGCCCTTCCCTCTTTACTTTCGCGCCGCCCTGGGGGGCCTTCTGGTGGGGCTCATGGGGCTGGCCCTGCCGCAGGTCCTGGGCATAGGATACGGCTGGTTGCAGAAGGCCATCGACGGGGAACTTTCCGGAAATCTCATGCTGGCCATCTGCCTGGCCAAGATCCTGGCCTTCTCCCTGACCATCGGTTCCGGAGGCTCCGGAGGCGACTTCGCCCCTAGCCTCGTGGTGGGTGGAATGCTCGGGGGCTTCGTGGCCCATCTTTTTCACCAGCCCCCGGCTCCCTACGTGATCATCGGGATGGCCTCGGTCTTCGGGGCGGCGGCGAGAGCCCCCATGGCCAACATCTTTATCGTGCTCGAGATCACCGGGGCCTTCGGACTCATGCCGGCCACGGCCCTCTCCGTAATGCTGGCCTACTTTGTGCAGATCACCCTCTCCTCTCCGCTTCCGGTCAAAAGCCTTTACGATTCTCAGGTGCCAAGTCGGGTTCATTCTCCGGCTCATCGGGGCGAATTCTTCACGGACATCCTGGCCGACATCAAGGTCAAGGACATCTTCCGTCCCGAAAAGGTCTACGCCGTGGTCCCGGAAGACATGACCCTGAGACAGTTCGTAACCCTCTTTGGACGCACGGAGCAACATTATTTCCCGGTGGTGGATTCGGAGGGTTTTCTCTCCGGCATCTTTTCCATCAACGACGTGCGCCCCTATCTCCTGAACGAGGATCTCTGGGATATAGTCATCATAAGGGACCTCGCCCGCAGGGACGTGATCGCCACTCATCCTGAGGAAGACATCAACACCGTGCTCCGTAAGTTCACCATCCGCAACATCGATCAGCTCCCGGTGGTCAAAAGCGACGATCCCCGAATCTTTCTGGGTATGATAAGCCGGAGGGAAGTAATCAACTTCTACAACCGACAGCTGGAAAAGATGCGCCGGGCTGAAAGCCTGCCCTATGTGGTGTAAAATAAAGGGGAAAAATTTGGGGAGGTGAAATGGAGTTGACCACCACGCTTGAGAGGACCTTTGAGGATTACAAACTGGCCCGACACCTGTTTGGAGAGCGCGGGGCCCATCTCAAGGCCCTGGAGAAGGCCTTTCGGGTTCAGATCACGGCCCGGGGCAACCAGGTTTTAATCACGGGAGACCCCATCGACACCGAGCTGGCCGATCGGGCCTTCGAGGAGCTGTACGGCCTGCTCAAGGCGGGCTACACCCTTTACCCCAGCGATGTGGAATACGCCGCCCGTATACTTTCCGAAAACCCCAAAGCCAATCTGAAGGAGATCTTCCTCGACACTATCTTCGTGACCTCGGGCCGCAAGGTCATCACCCCCAAAGGCATAACCCAGAAACGGTACATCGAGGCCATCCGCAATCACGACATCGTCTTCGGAGTGGGTCCGGCCGGCACGGGTAAGACCTATCTGGCCATGGCCATGGCCATCTCTTTTCTCCTGAAAGGCGAGGTCTCCCGGATCGTGCTGGTGCGTCCGGCGGTGGAGGCCGGAGAGAAACTGGGTTTCCTGCCCGGCGATCTGGTGGAAAAGGTCAACCCCTATCTTCGCCCCCTTTATGACGCCCTTTACGACATGTTGCCCTTTGACAAGGCCTCCCGACTCCTGCAGAAAGGAGTCATCGAGGTGGCCCCGCTGGCCTTCATGCGGGGAAGGACGCTTAATGAGGCCTTTATCATCCTGGATGAGGCCCAGAACACCACCTCCGACCAGATGAAGATGTTTCTAACCCGCCTCGGCTATCAGTCCCGGGCGGTCATCACCGGCGACATCACCCAGATAGACCTTCCGGATCCCAAGCGCTCGGGGCTGGTGGAGGCCGTGGAGATCCTGCGGGGCGTGGAGGGCATCGCTTTTGTGTTTTTCAGTAAAAAGGACGTGGTAAGGCATCCCCTGGTGCAACGCATCATCGAGGCCTACGAGAAGAAGGAGGGCCAGGTCCATGAGGGCTAGGACCATCCCGGTGGAGGAAGCCGTGGGGATGGTCCTGCCCCACGATATTACCGAGATCCGTCCCGGGGAGTTTAAGGGGCCGGCCTTCCGTAAGGGACACATCATTCGGGAGGAAGACATTCCCCATCTCAAGCGCCTGGGCAAGGAACACATCTATGTGCTTGAGATGGCTCCGGGGGAACTCCACGAAGACGAGGCCGCCCTGCGTCTGGCCCGGGCGGTGGCCGGAGAGGGCGTGACTTTTTCAGAGGAGGTCCGCGAGGGCAAGGTTACCTTCGTGGCGGCCCGGGAAGGGCTTTTCAAGGTGGACGTGGAGGCCCTTTATCGGATCAATCTTCTGGGTGAAATCGCCCTTACCACCCGCCACGGCAATTTCTGGGTCAAAAAAGGTGAGAAACTGGCCGGGGGGCGGGCCATTCCCCTGGTGGTCAAAGAGGAACTCCTGGTGAAGGTGGAGCGTGTGGCAGCCGAAAGCCCCGGGGTCCTGCGGGTCCTTCCCCGGAAAATGTCCCGGGCGGGCCTGGTGATCACCGGAAACGAGGTCTATTACGGACGGATCAAGGACGCCTTCGCGCCGGTGATGATCCCCAAACTTGAGGCCTACGGTCTCGAGGTTCTCGGGCCGGTATTCGTACCGGACGACCGGACACGCATCCGGGAGGCCATCGCCGGGATGCTGGAAGAGGGGGCGGAGGTGGTCCTGGTGACCGGTGGCATGTCGGTGGACCCGGACGATGTTACCCGGGCGGCCATCTCCGATCTCAAGCCCGATCCCCTCACCTACGGGGCCCCGGTTCTTCCGGGAAACATGTTCCTGGTGGCCTATCTCGGGGAAAGGGCCCTCCTGGGGGTGCCGGCCTGCGGTATGTACCACGGGGTAACCATCCTGGATCTGGTTCTCCCCCGGGTCCTGGCCGGAGAGGTTCTTACCCGAAGGGAACTTGCGGCCCTGGGCCATGGAGGTTATTGTCTCCATTGTAAGGATTGTCGTTTTCCCATCTGTCCTTTCGGGAGAGGCTAGATGTTTGTGATTTCCTACTTTTTAGCGGCTCTGGCCAAGGTTATAGATCTGGTGCTGAATCTCTATCTCTGGATCATTATCATCCGGGCCCTCATCTCCTGGGTCAACCCGGACCCCTTCAACCCCATCGTGCGCTTCCTTTACCAGATTACGGAACCCGTCCTGTGGCGCGTAAGAAGGGTGCTGCCTCCCATCGGGGCCTTTGATCTCTCGCCGCTGGTGGTCATTTTGGTGATCGTCTTTCTCCAGCAGTTCCTGGTTCCCACCCTTTACGAGCTCTCCGTGAGGCTGCGATGAAGCTCACCCCCAAGGAGATTCGGGAAAAAGGCTTCAACGTGGTCCCCATAGGTTATAGCCGGGGGGCGGTCCGGGCCTTTCTTGAAGAGGTGGCGGATTTTGTGAAGGAGGTCATCCGGGAAAATCACCAGTTGAAAGACGAACTGGCCCGCAGGGATCGGGAGATCGAAGAACTTCAGCAGGAGGCCCGGGCCTTTCGGGAGGCCCTGCGAAAACTGGACGAATTTTCCGAAACCATAAAGGCTCAGGCCGAAGCCGAAGCCCGACGGATCGTGGAGGAGGCCGAACGGGAGGCCAGGCTCATCGAAGAGGACATCGAACGGCTCTGGAAACTGAGGGAGAAACTCCGGCTCGACCTGCGGGCGCTTCTCATGTCTTATCTGGAACACCTGGAGGAAAGTCTCCGTGGCCGCGATAAAAGCCCATCCCCGGGGCACGGTCCTGAGGATTCACGTCCAGCCGAAAGCCAGGAAGACTGAAATCGTCGGGTATCACGGTGAAGCCCTGAAGGTCAGGGTCTCGGCCCCGGCCCTGGAGGGCCGAGCCAACGAGGCCCTGCTGACCTTTCTGGCGAAACGGTTGGGAGTAAAGAAAAAAGACCTGTGTCTGCTCTCTGGTCAAAAGGCCCGGGAGAAATTAATTTTAGTCTCCGGAAAAGAACCGGAGGAAGTCCGGAGGCTTCTCAAATGAAACCCGGATTACTTTTCGACCTCGACGGGGTCATTCTGGACAGCATGCCCTGGCACGTGAGGGCCTGGCAGGAGGCCTTCGGGACGCTGGGGCTAAAGGTTCCGGAGGAGGCCATCTATCTCCATGAGGGGGCCATCGAGCTGGAGACGGCCCGCAAGATCTTCGAAGACCAGGGCGTGGAGCCCACCCCGGAATTCTTCCGGGAGGCCTTTCGGCTTCAGAAAAAGATCTTCACCGAAAAATATCGCCATCGGGTAAGGCCCTTCCCGGGAGTGGAGGAAGAGTTGAGGGCCCTCAAAAAGGAGGGACGACGTCTGGCCCTGGTCACCAGCTCCCACCGGGAAATCCTGAACGAAGTCCTTCCCCGGAGCCTGGCCTCCCTTTTCGACTTCATCGTTACCGGAGATCAGGTTCCCCGACGGAAGCCCCATCCGGACCCCTATCTTACCGGGCTTGCGGGCCTGGGACTGACCCGGGAAGAAGCCCTGGCCGTGGAAAACGCCCCGGCCGGCATTCGCTCCGCCAGGTCTGCCGGACTCTTCTGTATCGCCATCACCACCACCCTCTCCCCGGAACATCTGAGGGAAGCCGATCTGGTGGTGGAAGATCATGCCAGACTCTTCGGTGTCCTTCGAAATGGCCGAAACCTTTGAGCTTGCCGACCGGTATTTCGAGCGTTATCAGGAGATCATCCCTGACTACGAAAAATTTCTGACCTCGCTGGCCGAGCCCCTTCCCCTCTACTTTCGGCTTAACACCCTGAAAATCAGGGACCCGGAGCCGGTGCTGCGGGGACTCCACCGTCAGGGTTTCGAGGTCGAACCGGTAGAGGCGATCCCCTGGTTCTTCAGGGTGGAACCCCGCGAGGCCTCCCTGGGCAACACCGAAGAGTACTATCTGGGCCTGATCTATCCCATGACCCTTTCGAGTTCCCTTCCGGTCTACGCCCTGGAGCCGCATCCCGGGGAACTCATCCTGGATCTCTGTGCCGCTCCGGGGAGCAAGACCACTCAGATTGCCCAGTTAACCGAAGACCAGGCCGTGCTGGTGGCCAACGACCGGCGTCTGGATCGGATTACGGCCCTGGTGGCCAATCTCCGGCGTCTGGGGGTGGCCTGTGCGGTGACCACGGTGTACCGGGGAGAACAGTTTCCGCTGGAGGTAAGTTTCGACAAGGTCCTGGTGGACGCCCCGTGTTCCGGAGAAGGACGATACCGCAAGGGCTACGAGGGCGAGCTCCTCTACCAGAAGGAAGGCCGAACCAATCTTTCAGGCATTCAGAAAGGCCTTCTGGTCCGGGCTTACGATCTCCTAAAACCCGGAGGAGTTCTGGTTTACTCCACCTGCACCCTCAATCCCGAGGAAAACGAGGCCGTGGTGGACTATCTCCTTCGCAAACGTCAGGCCGAACTCCTGGACTGGGAGGCCCCTTTGCCCTCGCACCCCGGGCTTACGGAGTGGCAGGGTCGTCCCTTTCATCCCGATCTCAGGAAGGCCAGGAGATTTTACTCTCACGAGATCGGAGCGGTGGGGTTCTTCGTGGCCAAACTTCGGAGAACGGCATGAGTCGAAAAAACCGTAGGAACCGCAAAAAGATGGACCCCCGGGCCACCTGGCCCAGACCCGTCTCTCCGGAAGAGCGCGCCCGGATACTGCGTTTCCTGGAGGAGAGGTTCGGTTTCCCGCCCGAAATTTTCGAACCTTACGAGTTTCTGGCCACCGCCAAAAATTACTGGCTCTTCGTGCGCACGCCCCATCTGGAAAACCTGAGCAAATTGAAAATCCAGACGGCGGGGCTGCTTTTCCTGCGCAAGGTGGGGGATTATCTCAAACCCACCACCGCGGCCCTGCAAAGGTTCGGCCGTTACGCCACCCGGAACCTGGTAGAACTGGATCGCCTCACCCTGGATCGTCTGCGTCTGGAAAAGAAAATCCCCCTGAAGCTGGAAATCGAGCCCGGTTATGTAATTCTTACGTGTGAAGGGCAAATCTGGGGCTGCGCCCTTTATCTTCCCGAAAAACTCATTTCTTATCTTCCTTGACCCGGATTTTTTACGGTTTAAAATGCCTAGGAAAGTCTGAACGGAGGTTTTAATGTTCGGCATCGGTCTTCCGGAGTTGCTTCTTATTTTACTGATCATCGTCCTTATCTTCGGGGCCTCCCGGCTCCCGGAGCTGGGGCGCGGCCTTGGGGAAGGAATACGGAATTTCAAAAAGTCCCTGAAAGAAGACCAAGAAGAAAAGGGAGTCCGAAATGAAAAGATTAGCTGAAACCCTGGCTTCCCTTCGGCTGGCTATCTTCCTCTTTCTGGCCCTGGCGGTTACTTCCATCCTGGGAACCCTGATCCCCCAGGGACGTGAGCCCGGATTTTACGTGGCTAAATACGGCCCTTTCTGGGGTAAACTTATCAACTTTTTTTCCCTTTACGATGCCTACCACTCCTGGTGGTATGTGGCCCTGTTGAGTCTTTTCCTGGCCAATCTGATCTTCTGTTCGGTGAAACGCTTTCCGGTCTCCCTCAAGCTCTTTCGCCGGGACCCCTTTGCCATCCAGCCCGAAAAAATACCCCTGGCCCGAAAAGCAGACCTTAAAGGCCCTCCGGAAGAAATCAAAGCCCGGCTCGGGGATTTTCATTTCAAACCCCTGGGAGAAGGCGAACTGGGAGTCAAAGACCGCTATCGCTGGAGTTATTTTGCGGTTTACTTCGTTCACGGCTCGATTCTCATTATCGTTGTGGGAGCCCTTATCGGTGCCCTTTTCGGCTATCGGGGATCAATGAATATCCTTGAGGGAGAAACCAGTAATAAAGTTTTCCCCTTTCGAAGATCCCATGGATTTATTACTCTACCCTTTCATATCAAACTGGAAAAATTCGAAATCGAGTTCTATCCCAACGGAACCCCAAAAGATTATCGTTCGTATGTAAAAGTCCTGGATGGGAAAACAAATTTTGACTACATCATTCGAGTCAATCATCCTCTGGAATACCAGGGAATAAAATTCTATCAATCCTCCTACCAGGAGTATGCGGCTTTAAAAGT
>JALWCD010000172.1 GCA_027036915.1 Thermodesulfatator sp.
GATCGTGATTACCTCTCCGGGGCCCACGGCCATGGCCGATGCTTACGCCCTTATCAAGCTTCTTTTTATGCGGCATCACGTCAAGCGGGCCTATCTCCTGGTAAACATGGTGAAAGACGAGCGTGAAGGTAAGAGTACCTATCAACAGATCGCTCAGGTGGCGGAAAGATTTTTAGGGCCGATAGGTTTGACCTATCTGGGAGCCATTCGAACCGATCCCTGTGTAGCCAGGGCGGTCAGGAAACAGGAACCCTTCCTGAGGGTTTGCCCGGAGGCCTCGGTGAGTCAGGATCTGCGTAAGATTTGCGATAAGCTTTTAAAATTGGAGCCCAGATCCGAAGGGGGACTTGAGGCCCTGTGGTCACAAAGCTTTCAGGCTACTTCATGAAGACTTATCTCCAAAAGACCCCGGAAGAGCTGGTTTTTGAACACCTCCCGCTGGTGAAGTATCTGGCTTTGAGGCTTTCCGGGCGTCTTCCCCCCACAGTGGACGTGGAGGATTTGATTTCGGCGGGCATAGTGGGTCTGATTGAGGCGGCGCGTCGTTTCGATCCTGAAAGGAACATCCAGTTTAAAACCTTTGCGGAATTCCGTATCCGGGGGGCCATGCTGGACGAACTCCGGACCATGGACTGGGTGCCCCGTTCGGTTAAGGAAAAGGCCGCCCGGTTAGAGAAGGCCATGGTCTCCCTGGAAAGTCGATTGGGACGTCCGCCGGAGGACGAAGAAATTGCTAAAGAGCTCGGGCTTTCCCTGGAAGATTACTATCGGTTGCTTGAAGAAGTGCGGGGTATTACTCTGGTGGATATCGAGACCCTCAAAAGGAAACTGGAGGATGCGGAAGACCTTGATCTGGCGGATCTTCTGGCGGATTCCGAAAAAAACGATCCTTTCGAGAAACTCGGCCTCAAGGAGCTGGGGGAAACTCTGGCCCAGGCCATTTCCGAATTGCCCGAAAAGGAGAAGTTGGTTATAACTCTCTATTATTACGAAGGTCTGACCATGAAGGAGATAGGCAAGGTCCTGGGCTACACCGAAAGTCGCATTTCTCAGCTCCATAGCAAGGCCCTGTTGAGGCTCAGGGCCAAATTGAAGGAGCGCCTGGGAGAAAATTATAAAGAATTCTTTTAAGGAGGTGACCTATGCCGCTTGACACCAACATCAGGATTCTGGTCGTGGATGACTTCGCCACTATGAGAAAGATCATAAAGAATATTCTTTCGCAGCTGGGATTTAAAAACATTCTTGAAGCCGACGATGGCACCACAGCCTGGGAAATTCTACAGAAGGAGCCGGTGGACCTCATTATTTCGGACTGGAACATGCCCAAGATGAGCGGGCTTGAGCTTCTTAAAAAGGTGCGTTCGGATGAAAAACTTAAGGACACTCCTTTTCTGATGGTGACGGCCGAGGCCCAGAAGGAGAACATTATTGAGGCGGCCAAGTACAAAGTGAGTCAATACATTGTCAAACCTTTTACTCCTGAAACCTTGAAGGAGAAGCTGGAAAAGATCTTCGGAGGTTAAATTTGGCCGAAGAACTCAAAAAGGAAGAGGGGCTTCCCGAAGAGCGGGAAGTTAAGACCGTAGAGGAAGCTCCCCTTCCGGAGGACGTGGACGTCTCACCAGCCGGGGGAATTCCTTCCGAATCCGGATCCGAGGGGGTCCCGGAGGGAGAAGGTGGGGTCCGGGAGGAGGAAAGTCCAGAAAAATTGATGCGGGCCCTGGAGGCCGAAGCCGGGGAAGAAGAGACGCCTTCCCCTGATAAAAGCCCTTTGTGGCTCAGGGTCCTTCCGGGGCTGGGAATCCTGCTCTGTATCCTGGGGATCCTGGTAGGGCTTTATCTCCTCTGGACCCTTTTTCATACCCAGAGGACTTCCGATACGATGCTTCAAAAGCCTCCCGCGCTTCCGAAAAAGCCGGAGGCTTCCTCTCCTTCCAGAGAGCCTCTCGGGGCCATGCCTCTGGAGGTGCGCCCGGAGCATTCCCTGGTTTTGAAACATTTCCTTATCCCTTTACAGAGCGAAGGTGGAGCCCCGGTCTTTATCAAGGCTTCGGTGGTCCTCTATTTTACGAGCCAGAAAGAGGTTCTTAAGGCCAAAAAACTGGAAAATCCCCTTCGGGGAATGATCTTTGAGACTTTTAAAAATATTCCCTTTTATTACTGGCGCAGTAGCGAAGGGATTAATAAAATAAAGGCCGCTTTGCTTAAAAGTTTAAGAGAACGGGCCCCTGAGGGGCTGAGGCCGAGCGATGTGGATGTTACCGGTTATATTCTAAAATAAGTAAAGGTTATGCCTGATAGAGTTGAGAGGCCCTCCGAGATTGTCCCTCTTTTACCTTCTGTAGAAT
>JALWCD010000173.1 GCA_027036915.1 Thermodesulfatator sp.
AGGTGGCGGGCAACGATTCCTTTGTCTCCACCACGATCAAAATAGGGGCTCCTCCTCAAATCCTTCAGGAAATAGAAGAGCTCAAGGCCAAGATTCTGGTGCTGGACGAAACCACGGATAAACTCCGGAAGGCGGTGGCCTTGGGACTTAAACTCAAAAAGGAAGGCAAGCTTACCCCGGAAAAGGCCAAAATTCTGGCCAAACTGCAGAAATTGTTGGGAGAAAAACTGATGGCCCAGGCGGATCTCCAGGAGGCCCTCAGGAAAAAAGAGGAAGAACTTCAGGCCTACGGCAAACACACCCTTCAGATCCTGGAGAAGGCCTACCCGGGGGTTACGGTCTACATCGGTCGATACCAGTACCAGATAAAAAGCGAAATCTCCGGCCCCGGAGAGTTTTATCTGGAAGGCCAGAAGGTTAAGTTTCGACCGTTATAGATCCGGGGGTCTTCTCAGGGCGGCCACAAAACGTTCGGCCGCTTCCAGGTCCTCGAATTCGAACCGAAAACGGGCCCCTTTACGGCCCATCTCCACCCGCACCTTTCCTCCCCAGAGTTCCGAAAGCTCCCGCGCCAGGGCCTCGAGGTCCGGATCCGGGGGCCGGCGCCTGGTAGACCGTTGACCAGCCTTGAGACGCCTGACCAGTCTTTCGGTCTCCCTCACCGAAAGACCCCGTCTGAGGATCTCCTCCCTTGCCGCCAGCATGGTCTCCCGATCTTCAAGGGCCAGGAGGGCCCGGGCGTGTCCGGCGGAAAGCCTTCCCTCCCATAGGTCTTCCTGGATCTCCTCCGGGAGCCTCAGGAGCCGGAGGGCGTTGGCCACCGTGGAGCGATCCTTCCCCACCTTCTGCGCTACTTCTTCCTGCGAAAAGCCGAATTCTTCCATCAGGCGGCGATAGCCTTCGGCCTCTTCTAAGGGATTGAGGTCTTCCCGCTGGAGGTTTTCAATGAGGGCCACCGAAAGGGCCTCTTCGTCGGAGAGATTCTTGACCAGGACCGGGACTTCCGCAAGACCGGCCATCCTGGCCGCCCGAAGCCGTCTTTCCCCGGCCACCAGCTCGTAGGTTTCGGGCGCAATCTCCCGCACCAGAAGGGGTTGCAGGATACCCCTTGCCCGAATGGAGGCCGCAAGCTCGGCGAGCTCTTCCTCCGAAAAACGCCTCCGGGGCTGGAAGGGAGAGGGCACGATGGCCTCGATGGGCACCGTGCGAAGTTCCCCCTCGGCTTCCGGGAGGAGGGCCGAAAGCCCCCTTCCCAGACGTTTAGTACCTTTTTTGCCGGGCACGTTCTCGAACCTCCCTGGCCAGTTTCCGGAAGGCTTCCGCGGCCCGCCCTCCGGGATCATAGACCGTTATGGGCTTACCATGGCTCGGGGCTTCGCTCAAGCGCACGGTCCGGGGAATCAGGGTCTCAAAGACCGTCCACCGGAAGTGTCGTCGGGCCTCCTCGGCCACCTCCCGGGAGAGCCGGTTGCGACCATCGTACATGGTGAGCACGATTCCGAAAAGAAAGAGTCCGGGATTGAGTCCCTCCCGGACCCGTCGCAGGGTCTTCACCAGCAGGGAAAGCCCCTCCAGGGCGTAGTACTCACACTGCAGGGGGATGATCACCCCCCGGGCGGCACACAGGGCGTTCACCGTGAGGATTCCCAGGGAGGGAGGACAGTCCAGGATCACGAAGTCGTATCCTTCCACCAGAGAGTCCAGAATTCGCCGGAGGCGAAACTCCTTTTCGGGTAACTCCAGGAGCTCCACCTCGCCTCCGGCAAGCTCCACCGAGGAGGGCAGAAGGTCCAGGCCGTAGGGAGTGGCCACCACCAGCTCCTGCGGGGGCCTTCTTCCGCAGAGGGCGGCGTAGAGGCTTCGGGCAGCCGAAACCCTCACCCCCAGACCGCTTGAGGCGTTGGCCTGAGGGTCAAGGTCCACGAGAAGTACCCGTTCGCCGCCCTCGGCCAGTCCGGCCGCCAGGTTCACCGCCACCGTGGTCTTGCCCACTCCGCCTTTCTGGTTGGCCAGGGCCAGGATCATGAGGAGAGGTGTTTTCGGAGGAGATTCGAGAGTTCTTCCAGGGTGTAGGGTTTTTTCAAAAGGTCGTCGAACGGGGCCACCAGATCCCGATTTTTAAGGGCCTCCAGGGCATAGCCCGTGGAAAGGATCAGGCGTGTGCGGGGATCCCGGTCTTTTAACCTTTCCGCCACCCAGAGGGCCCCCTTGCCCCCGGGGACGGTCAGATCCAGGATCAGGAGGTCGAAGGGGCGTCCGGCCTCTCGGGCCTGGTGGTATTTCTTCAGGGCCTCCTCCCCGTCGGCGGCGGTCTCCACCTCGACTCCCAGGTAACTCAGGGCTTCGGCCAG
>JALWCD010000174.1:0-391 GCA_027036915.1 Thermodesulfatator sp.
AAAGATGATGACCGTCTCCGAAAGTTTCCGCAGGGTCTCCACCTGAAAACGGGCCTTTAAGGCCACGAGTTTTACCACCAGATCCCTTAGTTCCGGCTCATAAAAGACGGCCCGTCCGTCGGGAAGCTTGAGCCCGGTTGCGAGGGTAAAGGGCCCGGTGATCTGGCCTTTCACTGCGGGGAGACGGCGAGCGTCTCCCGCCTCAAGCAGGGCATAAAGCCCGGGGGCGTCCTCCGGGGTGAGGGCAAAACGGGTTTCGGAGATCGGAGCCCCGGCCTCGGTTACCGCAAGATATTCCTCGTAAAAGCGAAGACGGTCCTCCTCAAAGTCCGGCTTTTCAGGATTTAAGAGAAGCCTTTCGGGTTCAAAGCCCGGAAGGCCCCGGGAAAAC
>JALWCD010000174.1:401-2791 GCA_027036915.1 Thermodesulfatator sp.
AAGCTGGGGCCAGCAGGGAATCTCCGGGGTATATTCCAGGATAAGTTTGACCGCCTCGCGATGGTCGCGAAGGGGAAAACTCCCGATAAGGAGGGCCTTTCCCGAAAGGTTATTCGCATCGGGGTTTGAATTCACTGCACACACCTCCGGTCTCGGGAATGAAAAGCCCCTCGAAAGGCTCCGAAGGGGCCAGCGGGATCTCCTGCTCCGCGAAACGTTTCCTGAGATAAGCTAGGATGGGACCGGAGCCCTCAAGGATCTCAATACGTGGCGGATTATCCACCAGGAGGACCGGGACGCCCTCAAGACCGAGCATCCGAAAGATCCCCGGAACTTTCTCCCGGGGGCAGAGATTCAGGTTGGCCTTCGGAAGCTTTCGGCAGAACTCCAGGACCTCATGACAGTGGGGACAGTCGGGAGAGTAGATGAGGATGAGATCCGAGACCCGGGGTCTTTCCGGAAAAGCCGGGAAGGCCTGAGCCTTTATGGGGGTAAGCGGGCTGGCCGTGAGATAGAACCCCAGAAGAAGTCCGCCCAGGGCCCCCAGAAAGGAGGGAGCCGAAAACCTGAAATAATAAAGAATAGGGGCGGCGGTAAGGAACACCCCCAGCCCCACCACCAGGCAGAAGGGACAGAAGATTCCGTACTCCAGGGCCTGCCTAAGGAGAAATATCACCTCCGCGAAAAGCCCTCCTCCCGCCCAGAGGGTCAGGCCTTTATTCCAGGGCCTTAAAACAAGGAGGAATAACAGTCCGAAGAAATAGATCAGTCCCAGAACGACCATTTCCCGGTGCTTGAGACGGGCCAGTTCTCCTACCACGAGACAGCTTGAAGCCTCGCAGAAGCTCTGGCCCTTCAGATTCAAAAAGAACTCAATTGTCAGTCCCAGAGTCCAAAAAAGGGCTATCAAAAAGGAAAATTTTAGAATTTTGGCCCGGGGTGGTCTTAAAGGCATGGGTTCCTCACTTGCCAAGAAATGAAATATAAATTATTTAGCCTAAAAGTCCAGAGAAAGGAGGGCGTCATGAAGCTTGATCCCACCAAGATGAAAGACTGGGAAATTGCGGCGGAATGCGAAAAAAACATGAAAACCGTCTATCAACTGGCCGAGGAACTGGGGCTGACCAAGGAAGAACTCCTGCCTTACGGCCACTATGTGGCCAAGATCGACTACAAGAAGGTCATGGAGCGTCTGAAGGACCGTCCCAACGGGAAATACATCGACGTTACGGCCATCACGCCCACCCCTCTGGGAGAAGGTAAGTCCACCACCGCCATCGGTCTCATTCAGGGGCTCGGCAAGCGGGGCAAGAGCGTGATCGGGGCCCTGCGGCAGCCCTCGGGCGGACCCACCTTTAATATTAAAGGTAGCGCCGCGGGGGGCGGGCTGGCCCAGATCATACCGCTCGATAAATTCTCCCTGGGGCTTACCGGGGACATCAACGCCGTGATGAACGCCCACAACCTGGCCATGGTGGCCCTTACGGCCCGGATGCAGCATGAGGCCAACTACGACGACGAGACTCTGGCCAAACGCGGTCTCAGGCGTCTCAACATTGACCCCAAGCGGGTGGAGATGGGCTGGGTGATCGACTACTGCGCCCAGGCCCTGCGGCACATCGTGATCGGGCTCGGGGGCAAGCGGGACGGCTACCCCATGGAGAGCAAGTTCTGGATTGCGGTGGCCTCGGAGGTGATGGCCATCCTGGCCGTGGCCCGGGATCTCAAGGACCTGCGGGAGCGTATCGGGCGCATCGTGGTGGCCTTTGACAAATTCGGCAACCCCATCACCACCGAAGACCTTGAGGTGGCCGGGGCCATGACCGCCTGGATGGTGGATGCCATCAACCCCAATCTCATGCAGACCCTGGAGGGGCAGCCGGTCCTCATTCACGCCGGACCCTTCGCCAACATCGCCATCGGACAGTCCTCCATCATAGCGGATTACGTGGGGCTTAAGCTGGCGGATTATCTGGTTACGGAGTCCGGTTTCGCCGCAGACATCGGTTTTGAGAAATTCTGGAACATCAAGTGCCGACTCTCCGGACTCAAGCCCGACTGTGTGGTGGTGGTGGCTACCATTCGGGCCCTCAAGTGCCACGGTGGCGCCCCCATTCCGCCTCCGGGCAAACCCATTCCCAAGGAGTACTTCGAAGAGAACCTGGAATGGGTGGAGAAGGGCTGCGAAAACCTTATGCACTGCGTGAACATCGTGAAGAAGAGCGGTTCCACCCCGGTGGTCTGCATCAACGCCTTTTACACCGACACCAAGAACGAAATCGAGCTGGTGCGGAAGATCTGCGAGGAACACGGCGTGCGGGTGGCTCTTTCCGAACACTGGCTTAAGGGCGGCGAGGGGGCGCTTGAGCTCGCCGACGCCGTGGCGGACG
>JALWCD010000174.1:2801-6295 GCA_027036915.1 Thermodesulfatator sp.
AGAAGAGCGACTTCCGCTTCCTCTATGAGCTTGACGAACCCGTGAAGACCCGGATCGAGAAGATCGCCACCGAGGTCTACGGGGCCGACGGGGTGGTGTATCTCCCGGCCGCCGAGGAAAAGATCCGCCTGATCGAGTCCGACCCCGAACTCCGTCAGATGCCCATCTGCATGGTGAAGACCCATCTTTCCCTCTCGGACGATCCCACCAAGAAGGGGGTGCCCAGGGGCTGGAATCTCCGGGTGCGGGACGTGCTGATCTATCGGGGGTCGGGGTTTATCGTTCCGGTGGCCGGAGACATAAGCCTCATGCCCGGTACCGGTTCCGATCCCGCTTACCGGCGAATCGATGTGGACGTGGAGACCGGTAAGGTAAAGGGACTCTTCTAGGGCTTTTTGAGGAAAAGTTTCCGCCCTGCCGGGGAGAATCTCCCCGGCAGGGTCCGGGGTCGATTTCGGTCAATCCAAAAAATGGCGTTAAGTTCCGGGGTTGAGATGGCAAAAAAGACTGGTACGTTTTTTGTAAATAAACTCGATTTAAAACACGGGGGAGGTCTGTGATGTCGGCCAGGATTATCAGCGGCAAGGAGATTTCCCAGGAAATTCGGGAGGAACTCAAGAAGGAGGTCCAAGAACTTAAAGAGAAACATGGGGTTACTCCGGGGTTGGTGACCATTCTGGTGGGAGAGAACCCGGCTTCGGTCTCCTATGTTACGGCCAAACAGCGCACGGCCAAGGACCTCGGGTTTTATTCCGTCCAGGAAAATCTGCCTGAAGATGTAAGTGAGGAAGAACTTCTCAGGATGATCGAAAAATACAATCAGGATGAGAAGATCCATGGTATTCTGGTTCAGCTGCCTCTTCCCAGACACATCGACGAGCGGAAGGTTATTTACGCCATTGATCCCCGGAAGGATGTGGACGGCTTCCATCCGGTAAACGTGGGGAAAATGGTCATCGGCGAGCCCTGTTTTCTCCCCTGCACCCCTCACGGGATCCTGGTCATGCTGGAGAGGGCTCAGGTGGAGGTGGACGGGGCCGAGGTGGTGGTGATCGGTCGGAGCAACATCGTGGGAAAACCGGTGGCCAATCTGCTTCTGCAAAAGAGAAAACCCGTGGGTAACGCCACGGTGACCGTCTGTCATACCGGGACCCGGGACATAGCGGCCCATACCCGGCGGGCCGATATTCTGATCGTGGCGGCCGGGCGTCCCAAGGTCGTGACCGCGGACATGGTCAAGGAAGGGGCGGTGGTCATCGACGTAGGGGTAAACCGTATCGGGACCACCCCTGAAGGCAAGGCCATCCTCTGCGGAGACGTGGACTTCGAGAGCGTTAAGGAGAAGGCCTCGGCCATCACGCCGGTTCCCGGGGGTGTGGGTCCCATGACCATCACCATGCTCATGAAGAACACCGTGGAAGCCGCCAAACTCTGGGCCGGGCTCCCGTGTGAGGTGGGCTAGACAGCTTTTAAAATCGATTTTAAACTTAGAATCCTATCAATTTACTAAGGAGGCCTTTGATGGACACCAGGGCAAGATTCAAAAAGAAGGCGGCCCCCAGGGTCCAGAACAGAACTGCTCAAATTATCTATGAAAGACTGGGGGAAGAAGTATTTACTACTCCGGCTCGGGTGGAACGTCGAGGGACCACGCCCTGTCTTTTCGGCAAAGGGGGGACCTGTTGTCGGGTCTGCAACATGGGGCCCTGTCAGGTGGTGGAAGGAGTGGAAGAGCTTCGCGGGGTGTGCGGGGCCAGTGCGGCCACGGTGGTGGCCCGGAACTTCGGGCGCATGGTGGCCAGCGGTGGATCGGCGCACTCCGACCATGGTCGTCAGGTGGCCATTGATTTCTATGAGACCGTACACGGCGAAACGCCCTTTGAGGTCAAGGACAAGCGGAAGCTCCGGGTGGTGGCCCAGGCCTTCGGGGTGGACCCCAATCAGGAGGAAAGCGAGGTCCTGAAACAGGTGGCGGAGGCGGCACTTAGGGTCTTCAACCAGCAGGAGGGTGAGATTCCGCTTTTGCAAAGGGCGCCGGAGAAGCGCCAGCAGATCTGGCGGGAACTCGGGGTCTGGCCCCGGGGAGTGGATCGAGAGGTGGTGGAACTCCTGCACCGGACCACCATCGGTGTGGATCAGGACCATCGCAGTATCTTCATGGCCTGTGCCCGCACGGCTCTTTCCGACGGCTGGGGTGGTTCCATGGTGGCCACCGAGCTTCAGGATCTAATGTTCGGAAACCCCGGCCCCATCAGGGCCCGGGTGAACATCGGGCTGAGTGTCATCCGGGAGGACATGGTCAATGTGGCTGTGCACGGGCACGAGCCGGTGCTGGCCGAGGCCCTGGCCATAGCCGCGAGCGATCCGGAGATCGTGGAGGAGGCCAAAAAGGTCGGGGCCAAGGGGGTGAATCTGGCCGGTATCTGCTGTACCGGAAACGAGATCCTCATGCGGCGTGGAATCCCGGTGGCCGGAAGTTTTCTCCAGCAGGAGGCGGCCATCGCCACCGGGGCCCTGGAGGCGGTGGTGGTGGATGTGCAGTGCATCATGCAAAACGTTACCGAGATCGCTAAACATTTTCACACCGCGGTGATCACCACCAATCCTCGGGCGCGACTTGAGGGTGATATCCATATAGAATTCGACGCCCGAAAGGCCTTAGAGTGCGCTAAACAGATCCTAAGAGAGGCTATCGCCCGTTTTCCCAAGCGTGACAAGGCCAAGGTTAACATTCCGGATCACTCCGTGGATGTGATTGTGGGCTTCAGTCATGAGACTATCCTTTATATGCTCGGCGGACGTTTCCGGGCCTCCTATAAGCCTCTTAATGAGAACATCATCAACGGAAAGATTCTCGGGGTGGCGGCCATAGTGGGGTGCGATAACTTCCGGGTGGATGAGGAGACGCACATTGAACTGGCCAGGGAGCTTATCGCCAACAACGTGCTGGTGGTGACCACCGGTTGCGCGGCCACCAATCTGGGGCGGGCTGGACTGCTGCGTCCGGAGGCTGCGGAGCTTGCCGGAGATAGTCTGCGCGAAGTTCTTGAGGCTGTGGGCTGTCCGCCGGTCCTTCACATGGGCTCCTGTGTGGACAACAGTCGGGTGCTGATGGCCCTCACCGAGATGGTCAATACCGGAGGTCTGGGAGACGATATCCCTGATCTTCCGGCTATCGGTTGTGCGCCGCAGTGGATGAGTGAGAAGGCCATCACCATCGGGCAGTACTTTGTGGCCAGCGGGGCCTGTGTGGTCTTCGGACCGGACTTTCCCACCCTTCAGAGTCAGGTGGCCACGGATTTTCTCTTCCATGAGATGGAGCGGATCTTCGGGGCTCGCTGGCTGGTGGCCAGGACGGCTTCCGAGTTTGCCAGTGTAATGATAGACAAGATCAACGAAAAGAGGAAAAAGCTCGGGATCGACAAACCCAAGCCCAGGGTTCTCTTCGACATGGCCATGCGGCGGGCGCTCGAGAGCCCGAAGGTCACCAGTCC
>JALWCD010000174.1:6305-7747 GCA_027036915.1 Thermodesulfatator sp.
CACCAGTCCCTTCCACGGGCTGGGCTGTTTCGGGCCGGTGTCGCTCAGGATTTCGCCGGAGGAGGAAAAGAAGGCTTAAAACTACGAAAGGAGGACTTGGATGGCCAGAAAATCCGGGAAGGTCCTCGTGGTGGGAGGCGGAATCGCCGGGATCCAGACCGCCCTGGATCTCGCGGAGCTGGGCTATTACGTCTATCTGGTGGAGAAGAAGGCCACCATCGGGGGCGTAATGGCCAAGCTCGACAAGACCTTCCCCACCAACGATTGCAGTATCTGAATACTGGCGCCGAAAATGGTGGAGGCCGGTCGGTCTCCCAACATCGAAATTCTGACCCTGGCCGAGGTGGAAGCCCTTTCCGGACGGCCGGGGAACTTCAAGGCCCGGGTCAGGATTCGTCCTCGTTACATCGATCCGGACAAGTGCACGGCCTGCGGGCAGTGCATGCAGTACTGTCCCCGGGAGGCCGTGGACGAATACAACGAAAGGCTGGATTTCACCCGGGCGGCCCGGATCGACTTTCCCCAGGCCGTCCCTACGGCTTACTATATCGACGAGGAGCGGTGTCTGCGGCTCAATCACGAGACCTGCATGATCTGCACCAACGTCTGCGGGCCCAGGGCCATCGATTTCTCTCAGGAGCCGGAGGTGCGGGAGCTTGAGGTCGGGGCGGTGGTGCTCACGCCGGGTTTCGGGGAGGTGCCGGAGGAGGCCCTGGAGAAGTACGGCTACGGGCTCTATCCCGACGTGATGACCAGTCTGGAGATCGAGCGTCTGATGTGTGTCTCCGGCCCCACGGAGGGCGAGATCCTGCGGCCCTCTGATCTTTCCCATCCGCGCAAGATCGCTTTCCTCCAGTGCGTGGGTTCGCGGGACGTTTCCTGCGGGAGGCCCTTCTGTTCCTCGGTGTGCTGTATGTACGCCATGAAAGAGGCCTCCATGCTCAAGGAGCACGCCCCGGAGGCCGAGATCGCCCTCTTTTTCATGGACGTGCGCACGCAGGGTAAGGGTTTTGACGCGGCCTTTGAACGAGCGGTAGATAAATACGGTCTACGGGTGGTGCGGGCCCGGGTGCCCAAGGTAGAGCAGGTGGACGGGCGTCTGGGGCTCACCTACGTCACGGAGGACGGCCGGGTCCACCGGGAGCTTTTTGATATGGTGGTCCTTTCGGTGGGGCTTTCGGCGCCGGCCGGGGCGGAAGACCTGGCCCGGAAATTCGGAATCGAACTCAATCCCTTCGGCTTCGCCAGAACCTCCGTGGAGGATCCCCTTACGGCAAAGCCCGGCATATACGTGGCCGGGGCTTTTCAGGGGCCGAAGGACATTCCCGAGAGCGTGATGCAGGCCAGCGGGGCCGCGGCCCGGGTGTCCGAACTGCTCTCGGAGGTGCGCGGAAAGGATGCGGTGGAAAAGAGTTTTCCGCCTGAGGACGAAGAACTCCTTT
>JALWCD010000175.1:0-4696 GCA_027036915.1 Thermodesulfatator sp.
GTAGGGGAAGGGGGCGGACCGACCGCCTCCAGTGGAGGAGCCGGAGCCTCAAGCTCGAGTTCGAGTTCGGGTATTTCTTCCGCCGGCTTCTCCTTCGGGGCCTCCTGCAGAGCGTTTTCCAGTTCCTTTATGTCGGAGGAGACTTCCGCAGCCTCGAAGTTATGTTTGTAAAGGAGATCCCCGGCCTTTTTGAGGAGTTCCAGTCTCTGGGCCGTGACCTTTTCTGGATTCTGGATCTCCTCCAGGAGCACTTCCAGGATTTTGATGAGTTTCTGGTTGTCCGGATCCAGTTTATAGGTCTGCAACAGACGACATTTTTCCAGGGCCTTTCCCGCGATCTCCGGAACTATTTCCCATTCGATGGTCAGGATTTCGCCCACCAGCTCTTCCAGCTGGCGCTTGAAGGCCTCCTCCCCTTCAACCACCGGTTCAAGCAGGGAATAACCCTCTATTTCTTCTTCCTTGAGCTCGGTCTTTTTGGCCCCTTTAAAAATCTCATCCAGGGCCTTTTCTACCTCCAGCTCAAGTTCATGTTCGTCGATTTTTTCTTTTTCTTCCATGGACAGCCTCTATTTTAGATATTTCTGGGCGATATACCTTACGCTCATTTTACTTATAGTTTTTAACGTTTCAAAAACACCTATGCCCTTGGGGGCTACGGCTTCGAAGTAAGGGGCCTTGAGATCCTTGTTCAGGTCTTCCTGTAGTTCTTCGATGGAAAGGATGGGAATGCCCATTTTTTCCAGGTCTCGCTTGTTGTATTGAAAGACCAGAGGGATTTCGTGGATGTCCATCTGCCATTCAAGAAGGTGCTCCCTGAGGTCCGCCAGACTCTCTTTGTTTTTCTCCCTCCTGATTCTCAAAGAGTCGGCCACGAAGACCACCCCATCCGCTCCTTTGAGTACGATCTTTCGAGCCGGCTTGTAAAGGGCCTGCCCGGGAACGGTATAGAGCTGAAGCCGGATGTCCAGATCCTTGATTTTACCGAGACTCAGGGGCAGAAGATCAAAAAAGAGGGTTCTTTCCCCTTTGGTCTCGATGGTGAGGAGCTTGCCCTTAAATTTGTCGGGAAGGGCGTTATAGATGTAAAGAAGATTGGTGGTTTTTCCGGATCTCCCGGGGCCGTAATAGACGATTTTGCAGTAAATTTCCTTCTTTTTTAAATCGATTAAAGCCATTTCAAAGGGCCTGGATCTCCTTGGCTACCTGGCTGGCCTTCAGCCGGACCAGACCCAGGGGGACCTCGTCGGTGAAGACCGTGACCAGGATTACGTCTTCGCCGATCTTACTCAGGTGGATGTTGTCCTTTTTCCCTTTGTGATAGAGGATGGAAAAGTCATCTTCCCCTAACAGCTTGGCGATCTGGTTGGTGGCTCCGAAGTTGGCGGCGGCGAGAGCCGCCAGGGAGGTAACGTCTACTTCCTCATTTTGCCCTACCGAGACCAGAATATTGCCGGCCTCGTCAATCAAAAGGGCTAGATTGACCCCTATGGCGATAAGGTAGTCGTGCAAAAGCTTCTCGAGCCGGGCCACCTTCTCGGGAGTGAGAATGAGCACGCCCATGGAATGCGCCTCCTAATTATTTGACATGCTAAGGATAATATGGATAATGATAAAAAATCAAGAGGAAGAAAAGGCAGAGCCATGAAAAAAGTTCTGATAATAGACGATTCGCCCCTTATCTGTAGACTCCTGGAAAAGGCCATTGTCTCCTTTCCGGAATTTATACCCGTGGGCAAGGCGGCCAACGGGGTGGAGGCCCTGAACCTGATAGAGAAACTGGATCCCGATCTCTGTACTCTCGACGTCAATATGCCGGCCATGGATGGTCTCAGTTTACTAAAGAAACTCATGGTCAGGAAGCCTCTGCCCGTTCTTATGGTAAGCGCCCTGACCAAGGAGGGTTCAAAGATCGCTTTTGAATCCCTGCGTTACGGAGCACTTGATTTTCTGCCCAAGCCGGGAGGCCTATGGGAGAGCGGCGGACAGTTCGAAAGAATTCTTTACGAGAAGCTCAAAAGGGTGGCCTCGGTTTCTCTTGAAAATATCCGGCTGAGCGCCCGCCGGAGTTTGCGCAAGAAGTCTCTGGCTTCGGCCACGCCGGCTAAGAGCCTTATTATCGGTCTCGGGAAAGAAGGAAGTTACACCCTGCTTTTGCGTCTTATCCAGAACCTGGAAGAGATAAAGACGGCTCAGCTCTGGTGTCTGGCCCTGCCGGAAAGATTGCTTGAGGCCTTTGCGGAATACCTTTCGCAGGTCTGTCAGCTCCCCGTAAAGATGCTCGATTCCGGAGAAAGTCTTAAGGAGGGTTTCATTTATCTTACGGGGGTGGAGCACTGGTGGAAGTTTTCGGAAAATGAGGATGGAAGTCTTCGGGTGGAAAGGACGGGCACGCCTTCCGGGGTGACCAGGGAGGACCTCTTCGATGTCCTTCTGCTGGAGGCCTCGGCTCTTCTGGGGCCGAAGGTCCTGGCCGTGGTGGGTTCGGGCCGTTTTGAGAAAGGCAAGGTGGGACTGGAGGAGCTCCGGAAGCTCGGAGGAGAGGTCCTGGTCGTCCATCGCAAACATTGTCTATATCCCGAAGCTTCCATTTACTTTGCGGAAGGGGGAAGGTATCCCGAATTTTCCCTGGAGGTGGTTGGAAGGGTCCTTTCCTTCTGGCCGGAGAGGGAGGTGGCCGATGTCGCGGGGATTGAAGGGTACGCTGGAGGGGCTTAGCCCGGAGGCCATCATTCAGGCCCTGGCCCTTTCTGGCCAGACGGGGGTTCTTACGATCTCCTGCGGGCCCAATGAGGGTCGAATCTACTTCCGGGAGGGGAAGGTCGCCGGGGCCCGGACCCGGAATCACCGGGGCAAGGAGGCCTTTTTTGAGATTCTGGGCTGGCAGGAGGGAGAGGTCTCTTTCTCGCCGGAGCCGGTCCGGCCGAAAGGCGAGCTTTTTAATGTGGAAGCCCTTTTCATGGAAGCGGCTACTTATCGGAGTGAACAGGGCAAGGAGGGGGCCCTTTCGGTGCTACTGGTGGAAGACTCTCAACTTGCGGCTCGAACCCTCTCCGAGATCATAGAAGCCTCTCCCGGTCTTCATCTCCTGGAGGTGCTTTCCAACGGAGAGGAGGCTCTGTGGGCCGCGGCGGAATATCGGCCGGACGTTATCCTGCTCGATCTGTATCTTCCCGGTCTTACAGGTTCGAAGGCCTTCAAATACCTGATGGTCAAACATCCGGCTCCGGTGGTCCTCACCAGTTCCCGCTTCGGGCCGGAGGTTCTGTCTCTCTTTCTCCTGGGGGCGGTGGCCTTCTGCCTGAAAAGTCCCCATCAGGCGGAACATCTGGCTGAATTGCTGGAGAAGGCGGCCCGGGTACGGGTGGAGGCTCTGAGGCGATATCGTATACCTCTACGCTCTTCGAAAAGAGAGGAGAATCTTCCCCGGCCATCGAAGATGACGGTTATCCTTTCCGGGCTGGGGGGAACGGGAGAGGCCCTGGAATTTTTGGGCTGCAAGGGTTACAATCCGGAAGAAGCCCTGATCTGGGTCCTTGAGGGCTGTCCCGAGACCATGGAGCCTTTGGCCGGAATTCTAAGGGAGAAACTCCCCTGGGAGGTGGTTTATGTAAAGGCCACCACCATTTTGCGGGGAGGGACCCTTTACCTCTGTCCGGGTTTTCCCTCTCTTAAGAAGGGTCCGGTTCTGGAGCCGGAAGGCCTTCCCGATGAATTCTGGCGGTTTGTGGAGTGGCCGAGCCAGCTGGTGGTCTTTTCCGGGGTGACTCCGATAGAGTTCAGGGAGATAAAGGCCGAAAGGGTCTGGGTGCGCGATCCTGAAAACTCGCCGGCGCCGGCTTTGCCGGCCTCTCTGGCAGAAAAGGCCCGGGAAACCTTTCAGGAAATCGTAGAACTTGCGGAACATTTAGAGGCGGCCCATGTCGGAGTTTCTTAAGGAATATCTCGCGGAGGCCTCACAGTATACGCAGGAGCTTGAACATCTCCTTCTGGAGCTCGACAAGGATCCCGAAAACGAAGAGGTCCGCAGGGAGGCCCTGCGCGCGGCCCACAATCTGAAAGGCATTTCCGCCTACATGGGTTACGAGGTAATCGCGAACCTGGCCCATGAAATGGAAAACGTTCTCGAAAGGGGAGTTCCGGAGGAAAGGGAGGCCCTGTTCCGCAAACTGGATCAGATAAACGCCCTCCTCCGTGAGCTTCACGAAAAAGGGGCCTTTTCGGAAGAGATCTCCGGGGAAGAAGATCGGTCCGGTCGTTTCAGGGCCCTTCTTGAGGGCCTGAAAGAGGAAGACGAGGATCTTTATCAGGCCTTTGTGGAGCTCCTTGAGGAAAAAATGGGGCTTCTTTCGGCCCTTTGTGGAGGAGAGACCCTTGAGCCCTCCAAGGTTCCCCTGATCCGGGAACATTTGGAAAAGATCAAGAATTCCGCTCGCTATCTCAACCTGGATGAACTGGTCTCTTTTATTGAGGAATTCGAAGACAGGCTTTCCGCGGTCGAAAAAGGAGAAGAGGTCCCCTGGAAGTCCTACTGGGAGACACTCGCGGCCCTGGTTCCGCAGAGAGAATCGGCTTCGGAGCTGGAAGATTTTTTGAGCGAGCTTTCCGAGGAAATAGAGGCCCTGTCCTCGCTGGGCCAGGAGGTGGCCGAGGCTCCTCAGGAGGAAGGTCCGGAGGCCTCGGGGGAGCCCCGGAG
>JALWCD010000175.1:4706-7676 GCA_027036915.1 Thermodesulfatator sp.
CCTTTCTTCCATAGTGGACGAGCTTCGCTCCCTGGGATATCGCCTGCGGGAGATCGCCAACCGGGCCAAAGGTTATTTACCCCGGGAGGAGCGTTTGAAACTGGACGACGTCCTTTTTTCCTTTTCCACCCTTACCCGGGGCCTTACGGAGGAGATGCAGGGGCTGCGGCTGGTGCCGGTGGACAGCCTGGCCGTAAGGGTGGAGAGACTTTTTCGGGATCTGGTGAAGAGTACGGGCAAGGAGGCGGAGCTGATCTTTGAAGGGCATGGTTTGAAGGTCGACCGGGTGGTTCTTCAGGAGATCTGGCCGGCTCTGGTGCATATTCTGCGGAACGCCTTTGATCACGGGCTTGAAAGCCGGGAGGCTCGCCTGGCGGCCGGCAAGCCGGAGAAGGGACGGGTGCGAGTGAGCTTTGAGACGGAGGGGAGCTGGCTCAGGATCACGGTGGCAGATGACGGACGGGGTATAGACTGGTCCGCGGTGGAAAAAAGGGCCCGCGAAAGAGGACTTTCGGCGGAAAGACCGGAAGATTTCCTTTTTATCCCGGGTTTTACCACCAAAAAAGAGGCGGATGCCCTTTCCGGTCGGGGTTTCGGTCTGGATATCGTGAAACAGAAGGTGGAGAAACTGAGGGGTTATGTGACGGTTTCCTCGACCCCGGGACAGGGCACCCGGGTCTCCCTGTATCTTCCTCTGGGCACGGCCCTCAATCGGGTAATCCTGGTGAGATCCGGGCGTTCCCTCTGGGCCATCCCCTTTTATGCCCTGGTGGAGGTCAAAAGGATAACCCCCACCATGCTCTCCAGGGTGGACGAGGATTGGGTCTATAACTATCAGGGGGAGTCCGTAATCGTTCTGGTACCTGATCCGGAGGTTTTGCAAAAGAGCTCTTTTTATCTGATCCTTATGGGCGGAGAGCCCTCCTGGGGAATTGCGGTTTCGGAAATTCTGGGTCAGCAGGAGGCCTCCCTTAAGCCTTTTTCCGAGAATTTACAGAAGTTTGGCCCCTTCCTGGGGCTGGCCCTGCTTGCCGACGGCAAAGTGGCTTTCGTGCTGGACCACCGTAGTTTTGAGTCCCTTAAAAGGTTTTTGGAACTCTGAGGCGGGCTAATAGCGAAAACTAGGCTCCGATCTTGAGGGTATAAAAAGGCCGAAATGCTGATTACGGTTTTTAATCTCTATTAATTCTCCAAAACCTTCCTTGACATTTAAGATGATGGGCGGTAGGCTCAAGCCTACCTAGGTGGAGAAGCCGAAAAATTGTTTAGTTAAGGAGGGAGTGATGGCCGACATCAAGAAACACGACACACCTATGGTGGACGAGTTGAAGGGTGGCCCCTGGCCAAGTTTTGTGGACGACATTTATACCTATGCCGAGAAGCACAAGAAACAGGCCTGTTTTGACCTCATGGGGCAGCTTGAGCTTTCCTACAAGCACAAGGAGACGCACTGGAAGCACGGCGGTATCGTGGGCGTGTTTGGCTACGGCGGGGGTGTGATCGGGCGCTATTCGGACCAGCAGGAAAAGTTTCCGGCCATTTGGGCTTTCCATACCGTGCGTGTGAATCAGCCGGCCTCCAAGTGGTATCATTCCTCCCTGCTTCGCAAGCTCTGTGACATCTGGGATCATAGGGGTAGCGGAATGACCAATTTTCACGGTTCAACGGGAGACATCATTCTTCTGGGGACCGTAACCGAGCAGCTCGAGCCCATCTTTTTCGACCTTACCCACCAGATGAACATGGACCTGGGGGGTTCGGGGTCCAACCTGCGTACCCCTTCCTGCTGTGTGGGTAAGGCCCGGTGTGAGTGGAGCTGCATTGATACCCAGGCCCTCTGCTATGACCTTACGATGACCTATCAGGACGAGCTTCACCGTCCGGCCTTCCCTTATAAGTTCAAGTTCAAGATCTCCGGGTGTCCCAACGACTGCGTGGCGGCCATTGCCCGGGCCGACCTTTCCATCATCGGTACCTGGATCGACGACATTCGCATCGATCAGGAGGCTGTGCGGGCTTACGTGGGCGGCGAGCTGAAGCCCAATGCCGGGGCGCACTCCGATCGCGACTGGGGGCCCTTCGATATCAAGAAAGAGGTCATAGACCTTTGTCCTACCCAGTGCATGCACTGGGATGAAAATGAAAAGAAGCTCTATATCAATAATAAAGAGTGCAACCGCTGCATGCACTGCATCAACGTCATGCCCGAGGCCCTGCGTCCCGGAACGGACACCGGGGCTACCATCCTGATGGGCGCCAAGGCCCCGATTCTGGACGGAGCCCAGCTTTCCACGGTGATTGTGCCCTTTATGCGGCTTGAGCCGCCTTACGACAATCTGAAGGAACTCATCGAGAAGACCTGGGACTTCTGGATGGAGAACGGTAAGAACCGTGAGCGTCTGGGTGAGCTCATTCAGCGTATCGGTCTCAACCGTTTCATTGTGGATGTCCTCGGGCTCAAGCCCATTCCGCAGCATGTGCGTGAGCCGCGGTCCAATCCTTACGTCTTCTGGAAGGAGGAAGAGGTTGAGGGCGGTTGGGACCGTGACGTGGCTGAGTTCCGTAAACGTCACCCGGCCTAAAAGGAGGTCCGGGAGAAAAGAATTTTTGAAAATTTAAAGTAAGGAGGTCTGCAATGTCCGATAAGGTCTACGAGGAGATTCAGAACGTTCAGCTGGATGAAATTTATAGCAAGCCTTATGATCCTGAGCTGGCCGAAAAGCTCTATAATCCCCAGAAACCCATGGAGAACCGGATCACCGATATCGGGCCGCCTCATTATGCGCAGTTTTTCCCGCCGGTGATCAAAAAGAACTACGGGAAATGGAAGAGCCACGAGATCGTTCAGCCGGGGGTTATCAAGTATAAGAGTGAGACTGGGGATGTGGTGTATGCCGTGCGGGTGGGTTGTGCCCGGCTGATCACCACGGATCTTATTCGTGAGATCTGCGAGATTGCGGACAAATACTG
>JALWCD010000176.1:0-1665 GCA_027036915.1 Thermodesulfatator sp.
GGATCTCAGGGCGCATCGCCCCCGGCGAGGAGGTGGCCGGTATCCCGGCCATCCCCGCAAGGATCTGGCGCAAGGCCGTGGTCGCTTTTACAAAGCTTCCCGATATGGTAAAGGATTGGCGAAGATGGAAAAAACTCCGGGAGGAAAAGGGTGAGTAAACTCCGCCTTTCGCCGAAGGAAATCCTTTCGCTCCTCCCCCACCGGTATCCCTTTCTTCTCGTGGACCGGGTGGAGGAGATAGATCCGGAAAGGGCCTATATCCGGGCCATAAAGAACGTGACCCACAATGAGCCCTTCTTTGAGGGGCACTTTCCGGGAAACCCCATCATGCCCGGGGTGCTCATGGTGGAGGCCATGGCCCAGACCGGGGGGCTTTACATCAAGGCCGTGATGGAGGATACCCGCGACAAACTCTTTGTCTTTGCGGGGATTGATAAAGCCCGTTTCCGGCGCCCGGTGTTACCGGGAGACACCCTGGTAATCGAGGCCGAGGGTTTCAAGCGCCGGGGACACATCATAAAAAGCTTCGCCCGGGTTTCGGTTGAGGGAAAGGTTGCGGCGGAGGCGGAGATCACTGCGGCCATGTTGGAGGAGGAGGATGCTTAAGATTCATCCCACGGCCATCGTGGATTCCTCGGCGGAAATCGAGGACGGGGTGGAAATCGGGCCCTATACCGTCATCGGTCCCCGGGTGTTCATCGGAGAAGGCACCCGCATCGGGGCCCATGTAATCATTGAAAAAAACACCCGCATCGGAAAAAACAACCTCATCCATCACCACGCTGTAATCGGGACCGATCCTCAGCATTTAGCCTACCGCGGTGAGGAGTCCTGGGTGGAGATCGGGGACGAAAACGTGATCCGGGAGTTCGTGACCATTCATCGGGGCACGGCCATAGATCAGCGTCTCACACGGATCGGCAACCGCTGTCTTCTCATGGCCTATGTGCACGTGGCCCACGATTGTTTCCTGGGCGACGAGGTCATCATGGCCAACGGGGCTACACTCGGAGGGCACGTGCGGGTGGGAGATCGGGTGGTCTTCGGGGGGCTTTCGGCGGTGCATCAGTTCTGCCGCATCGGCTCTTACGCCTTCGTGAGCGCCATGAGCGGGGTGGACAAGGATGTTCCGCCCTTCGTCAAGGTCTTCGGCATCCCGGCCAAGATCCAAGGGGTGAACCTGGTGGGGCTCAGGCGGGCCGGTTTCGGAAAGGACGCCATCCGCCGCATCTCCCAGGCCCTAGGGATCTTCCTGGATGGTCCGGGTCGAATCTCCGAGGTGATCGAGGAACTTCGGGACGCCTTTCCCGATGACCCTCACGTGGCCGATTTCATCCGTTTCATAGAGAACCCCTCCCGACAGGGTATCATGCGGCGCAAACCCTTCGAAGGAGAAGAGGCCTTTTAACTCCATGCCTCCGCAGACTCCTCTGGGTCTGGTAGCCGGAGAAGGCAAGGCCCCGCTTTATTTCGTGGAAAGGCTCCTCCGTCGGGGGGAATCCCCGGTGGTGGTCACCTTTTACGAGGCTCAGGCCGAAAGGTTTTCGCGCCTGGGGGTCAGGGTTTTCCGGATCCGGATGGGACAATTCGGAAAACTGCTGCGGACCTTTCGGGAAAACGGGGTGGAGGAGGTCACCTTTCTGGGAAAAATCGAGAAACCCCGGG
>JALWCD010000176.1:1675-7665 GCA_027036915.1 Thermodesulfatator sp.
GAAGGAGGCCCTTCCGGATTGGAGGGCCCTTTTCCTCTGGCGAAGACTTGCCAGCCGCAACGACGACGCCATTTTGAGGGCGGTCTGCCGGGAATTCGAAAAAGAGGGCTTCCGGGTGGTCTCGCCTGCGGAAAGGCTCCCGGAGCTTCTCACCCCGGAGGGGGTGCTCACCCGAAGGCAGCCCACCTCCGGCGAATGGGAGGACATCCGGTTCGGGCTTGATGTGGCCCGCAGGGTGGGGGAGCTTGATATCGGCCAGTGCGTGGTGGTCAAGGATCGCATGGTGGTGGCCGTGGAGGCCATGGAGGGGACGGACGAGACCATTCGCCGGGCCGGCGGCTTGCGTCCGGGGGCGGTGGTGGTAAAGATCCTCAAGCCCACGCAGGACCCTCGGCTCGACCTCCCTTCCGCCGGGGCGGACACGGTGCGGGTCATGCGGGAGGCCGGAGCCCGGGTACTGGCCCTTGAGGCCGGAAGGAGTCTCTTCTTTGAAAGGGAGGAGGCCGTGCGGCTTGCGGATGAGGCGGGAATAAGCATCGTGGGGGTGAAATGAAAAGACTCAAGGTGGCGGTGGTAGGGGTGGGACACCTCGGGCGTTTTCACGCCGAAAAGTTCGCCCGTATGCCGGAGGCTGAACTCATAGGGGTGGCGGATATCCTGGAGGAACGCGCCCGGAGGGTGGCCGAAAGCCTCGGGGTGCGCTGGAGCCTGGATTACCGCGAGTTTCTTTCCGAGGCCGAGGCCCTCTCCATCGTAACCCCCACCGTGACCCACTATGAGATAGCCAGGGAGGCCCTTTTAGCGGGAAAACACCTTTTCGTGGAAAAACCCCTTACCGATCGGCCGGAGACCGCGGAGGAACTGGTCCGTCTCGCCGAGGAAAAGGGGCTTCTCCTTCAGGTGGGACACATCGAACGCTTCCAGCCCCCGGTGAAGGCCCTCCTTTCGCGGGTTAAGAAACCCCTTTTTGTTGAAGCCCACAGACTTTCGGGTTTCTCCCCCCGGGCCCTCGATGTGGATGTCATTCTGGATCTCATGATCCACGATCTGGATCTGCTCCTGGCCCTCAATCCCGCCGGACGGGTTAAGGCCTTGCTGGCCGCCGGAACGCCGGTCCTTTCCCCGCGAATCGACATCGCCAGCGTGCGCCTGGTCTTTGAGAACGGGCTTTCGGCCAATCTCACGGCCAGTCGCATCTCTCTCTCGCCGCAAAGGCGTTTCCGGGTCTTTGAAAAAGGGGGCTATTTCTCGGCCGACACCCTGAATCGTCGCTACTTCGAGGTCCGACTGAGCCGGGACGGACGTCTCCTTCCCCGGGAGGAGAGCTTTCCCGAAGCCGACCCCCTTTACGAAGAGCTTTCGAGTTTCGTGAGGGCGGTACTCGCGGGGGGCGAGCCCGCGGTCTCCGGGCGGGAGGCCGTAAGGGCCCTGGAGCTGGCCTACAGGATAAAAAGGGAAATCGAGGAACAGCTCCGAAATCACCTGGGAGAGACCCATCTTGAGGCCTTCGGGGCATAAGATCCTTATTGTGGCCGGCGAGGAATCCGGCGACCTTTACGGGGCGGAGCTCCTGCGTCGGGTCCGAGAGATCCACCCGGGATTGATCTTTTACGGCATCGGCGGCCGCAGGATGCGGGCCGCGGGGCTCGAATGTCTTTATCCGGCCGAACCCCTGGCGGTGGTGGGGCTGCCGGGGTTAACCGAACTTCGCCTCATTCGGGAGGCCTGGCAACGCCTCAAAGAATTCCTCCGTGAGCACCGTCCCCGGATGGCGGTCCTCATAGACTTTCCGGGCTTCAACCTGAGGCTGGCCAAACTCTGCAAAAAACTGGGCATTTCGGTCTTCTATTACATCGCCCCTCAGGTCTGGGCCTGGCACCGGAGCCGGATCAGGAGTCTTCGAAAATTCGTGGATCTCCTGGCGGTGGTGCTGCCCTTCGAGAAAGAGTTTTTCGAACGGGAGGGTCTCCGGGTGGCCTTTGTGGGGCACCCTCTGGTAGACCTGGTGCGCCCGACCCTCTCCCGGGAAACCTTCTGTGAGATCGCCGGGCTCTCCCCCCACCATCCCATCCTGGGTCTTTTCCCCGGAAGCCGGAAAAGCGAGGTGGAAAGGCTTCTGCCGGTCTTTCTGGCCACCTATGAACGTCTGAAGTGCGACCATCCCAGACTGCAGGGGGTGGTGGTCAAGGCCCCGGGGCTTGAGCGGACGACCCTCTGGGAGGACGCCCGGCGAAGGGTCAAGGTGCTTGAGGGCTACCAGCATGAGGTCCTCAAGCACGCCGAAGCCGCTCTTCTGGCCTCCGGAACCATCACTCTGGAGGCCGCCCTCCTGGAAACCCCCATGGTGGTGGCCTATCGTCTCTCCACCCTGGCCTACCTGCTGGCCCGTCTTCTGGTAAAGGTGCCCTATATTTCACTTCCCAATCTTATCCTGGGGGAGCGCGTGGTTCCGGAACTTCTCCAGGACGAGGTTCGGCCGGAAAAGCTCAGTCAGGCCTTGAAGCCCTATCTTTTCGAAACGGCCTTTCGGGAAGAGACCCGGAGAAAACTCCGGCGGATAAAATCCCTCCTCGGGGGAAAGGGAGCCTCCTGGCGGGTGGCCGAACTTCTGGTGGACTTTTTCCGTTCTACTTTATCACCAGGATCTCCACCGTCTTCGGTTTCCGCAGCACATTGATCACCACGTCTTTTCCGTAACGCAGACATTCAAGGTCCACAGTATGTTCCCCCACCCGGAGTCCCATGAGCCTCACCCAGGAGAGGAATTCCGGGAGCCGGGGTTTGACGAAGGCGAGCCCCCTTTCCGTAAACTTGAGCCCTAAGGAGGCGGAAAGGAGCATGAAGACCGCCCCCGAGGCCCAGGCCTGGGGGCTGCAGGCCACCGGGTAATGCACCGGTCCTTCTCCGGCCCTCCGGCTGAAACCGCAGAAAAGCTCCGGAAGCCGGGCATGCGGGAAATACTCGCTGGCCTCAAAAAGGGCCCTGAAGATGCGCTCCAAGGGGTCCTTTAAGCCGTAGTGGGCCAGGCCCTGGGCGATGAGGGCGTTATCGTGCGGCCATACCGAACCGTTGTGATAGGAAACCGGATTGTAAAGGATTTCCCTTTTGGAAAGGGTTCTGACCCCCCAGCCGGAAAAAAGATCCGGCTGGAGGAGCTTGCGGGCCAGGGCCAGGGCCTCTTCCTCCTTAAGGGCCTCGGCGAAAAGGAGATGTCCCGGATTGGAAGTCTTCACCAGACAGGGACGTTTGCGTCCGTCAAGGGCCAGGGCCGGAAATTCTGCGCCCTCGGGAAGGAAAAAACGATGGATCTTTTCCCGCACCCTTTCGGCCCGGGAAAGAAAGGAAAGAACAAGGTCGTGCTTGCCCAGAGCCCGGGACATACGGGCCATTTCCCGATAAGCCCGGTAAAGATAACCTTGGACCTCCGCCAGGGCGATGGGAGGCTCGGGAAAACGGCCGTCGGCGTGAAACACGCTGTCGTGGGAGTCCTTCCAGCCCTTGTTCACCAGCCCTTCCAACGAAGGACGATATTCCAGCAGGCCGTCGCCATCCAGGTCTCCGTAATTTTCCATCCACTGAAGGGCCAGCTCCAGATGCACCCAGAGTTTCTTTATAAAATCCAGATCCTGGGTCCTTTCGTAATAAGCTCCGGCGAGGATCACAAAAAGCGGAGTGGCATCCACCGAACCGTAATAGCGCCCGAAGGGGATCTCCCCGGTGGCGGCCATTTCCCCGAAACGCATCTCATGGATGATCTTTCCAGGTTCCGCGTCCCGGACGGGATCCTCCTCCGTGGCCTGGGTCTGAGCCAGCACCGAAAGCACCCCCCGGGCGATATCCGGATTGAACCACAGGGTCTGAAGCCCCACGATGAGACCGTCCCGGCCGAAGACGGTGTTAAACCAGGGAATCCCGGCATAGGGGTAAAGACCGTAGGGGGTGCGGGTGAGCATCATGAAAAGGTCGTATTCCGAGCGCGCAAGCCAGCGGTTGAATTGCTCGTTTGAGGTCTCAACCCGAACGCTTTTTTTGAGAAGCTCCTTGCGCTCCTTACGACGGAGCACCAGGGCCTCGCGAAGGGTTCGTCTGCGGTCCTCCTCCCCCTCAAGACAGCGCACCGCAAGGGCAAGGTTCACCCTCTCCCGGGGTCCCACCTCAAGCAAAAAACGGGCCTCACCCGGGGAAAGCCCCTGGGGGGCCTCGGAGAAAAGGATCTCGGTTGCGCGGGTCTTTCCGTCAAGTCCGTGATAGCGAATGCGTACCCGGTCCTCCTCCACCTCCGGAGGCAGAAGGTGTCCCCTTTTTATTCGCTTCACTCCCCGGACCTCAAAGATATCCGCAAAATCCGCGGCAAATCTTAGAATCACCGGGATCTTCAGATAATGAGGGGCATAATTGGTGAAGACCAGTTCCTCAAAGTAGTCTCCCTGATAAAGGAGTTTCAGGCGGCGGAGATGGAGGGAGCCCCGGGGCAAAAAGAGGTCCCCGAAAAAGAGGTCCGGATTGGTGAGATTTACCTGGATGAAAAGTCCGTCCGGCGAGGGAGAGGAGCTCAGGAGGAAGGGCTTGGTCTCGCAGCAGAAAAGCTCAAGGGCCGAGAGATAGCGGGTTCCCCGGTGGTAAAGGCCGAGTTCGCCCATGCCCCCGGGGGTGATATCGCCTTCGGGGTTAAAGAGGGCGAAGGTGTCGCCGTGTTTGAAGGTGAGGTTCCGTGGAGAGAGCCCGGGACTTGAGGCCAGGATGTAGAACTTCAGGCCGCTCTCCGCCAAAGGGGCACCTCCTCAGCTAGCAGCGTCTGATACAGTTGCACATACTCCCGGGCCATCCTTTCGGCGGTGAAGCGTTCCTCAAAGAGCAGGCGACACTCCCGGCGCGAAATACTCGCCGCAGCCTCCACCGCCTTTTCGGCCTCCTCCATGCTCTCCACGATGAAACCGTTTCTTCCGGGCTCGATGATCTCCGGCACCGACCCGCACCGCCAGGCGATGACCGGGGTTCCGCAGGCACTGGCCTCGATCATGACGATTCCGAAAGGCTCGGGCCAGTCAATAAGCATGAGAAGGGCCAGGGCCCCGGAAAGAAATTCCTGCTTTTCCCGATCCGAGATCTCCCCGATGAACTCCACCCAGGGGCTTTTAAGCCGCGGCCGGATCACCTCCTCAAAGTACTCCTCATCCGCGCGGTCCACCTTGGCCGCCATGAGGAGCTTGATCCCCACTCTTTCGGCCAGCTCAATGGCCCGATCTGGACGCTTTTCCGGGGAGATGCGGCCCAGAAAGGCCAGATATTTGCCGGGTTCATAGGAGGGCCGGTAAAGGTCCCGCGGAAGTCCGTGATAGACATTTCCCACCCAGTTTAAAAAGGGGAGCGGCTTTCTCTGGGCGTAGGAAATGGAGACGAAGGGAGCCTCCCGAAATTCCTTGTAAAAGGGATAGATCTCCGGCAGATCCAGCCGACCATGAAGGGTGGTGAGATAAGGGATTTGCGCCCGACGCATGAGCGGGAGATGCAAATAGTCGATATGGAAGTGTATCACGTCGAATTCGTGCGCCATCTGAAGCACCCTTTCCACCATGAGGGTATGAGGAGCCAGTGTGTCTCTGGCCCCGGAGAGTCTCAAAGCCTGTGGAACGCAGGGCACAAGCCTTGCGGAAGTCTCCGAGTCGCCGCTTGCAAAAAGGGTGACCTCGTGCCCCTGACGCACCAGCTCTTCCGTAAGCCAGGAAACCACCCGTTCCGTTCCCCCGTAAAGTTTGGGGGGCACAGCCTCGAAAAGGGGTGCCACCTGCGCAATCCTCATCCCGATCTCACCTCCACCTGAAATTGGAGAGTTCGGCCCCGGAAAGAAATCTCCCGTTTCAAAAAGATAAGACCGGAAGGTCTTCTCAGGAAGTCCCGAAAGGGAGGTGGTTTTCGAACCAGGAGATGGTCTCCCCGGGCAGGCGCACCAGAAGGGAAAGAGCGAGCACCGGAAGAGGGAAATCGCACCG
>JALWCD010000177.1 GCA_027036915.1 Thermodesulfatator sp.
TCTATCAGGTGGCACGGGAAGCCCGGCCACCTGATAGAGAAGACGCGAAAGCCCCTTGTGGATGGCGAGGGCCGAACCCAGGACCCCCGCCCCCTGGTAGGGAAGCTTAAGCGCGTCTAAGAAGCCCTGGATGGTTCCATCCTCGCCTCCGGGGCCGTGGAGCACCAGGAAGGCCGCGTCAAACTCCGCGCCCCTTTCCGCAAGCCGCGGCAGATCCCGCGGGGGATCAAAGACCACGACCTCGTGCCCCAGCGAAAGCAGGGCCTTTTTTACCGCCGCCCCGCCCTTTAAAGAAACCTCTCTTTCCGGGGAATCTCCTCCGCAGAGGAGAGCCACGCGGTAAGGCATCCCCTGATGTCCTCCACCCGATTTAATTCCAGGACCCGCTCCGGCCCGAAGGGAAGACGTTTAAAGATACGACGCTCAAGGAGTTTGGTGAGCTCCTCCAGGCGGAAGATCCTTACCCAGGATGCGGGCCGCCTTCCGTAGCGTTCGCGAAGATCCACGAAACGCTCCCTGAGGCTCACGATCTCCTCGTGCCGCACCCGTTTGTCCGCATAATAGACCAGCTCGTCGGCCCGGATGGGAGCCCCGGGAGGGCCGGGTTTTAAAAAGATGTGGTTTCCCACCACCTCCGCCACCTCGGGCCAGCCCAGCTCAAGGAGCTTTCGCCGGGCGCTTTCGGCATGGTTCTCCCCGGTCCGGAGCGAATGGTGCTTGGTGAGGTCGTGGAGGAGCCCCCCGGCACAGACCAGAGCGAGATTCACAGGTTCGCCCACTCTCCGGAGCTCCCGGCCCAGGAAGACCGCCACCAGGGCCACCTTCTCGCAATGGCGTACGATATGGGGCAAAACCCCCTCCTCATGAAGCAGGCGATAGGCTTCCTCCAGACCGGGTATCCCTGCCACGCTCTCTTTCCTAGCAGAATTCGACCTTTTCCGGAAGCCCCCTTCTAACCTCCCAAACATTCGCCACAAAAATTCGAAGACGAAACCGGGAGAAAACTCCCGGAAAATAAAGAACAGCTTTTCTTTCCGCAGGTTTAGAATTCAATTTGTGATTTGCAAAATACTTATAACCCGGCATAAATTTTAAAAGGAGATTGGAACAGTTTGACGGATGTTTCAGGATAATGTCCCCTAACCGTCCAAGGAATTGTTAAAAAGTAGGGTTGATCTCTCCGGGGCTAATTACCCGTAGCCGACCTTTTCGATTTTTGCCTTCCGTGGGTCTCCGGAGTAATAAATGAGGGACTTCTTCCTAGACCTTCCGGGAGGAGGCTACATGTCGAAATTCTGGCTTAGAATAAAGGGTTTCCTTAAAGAGCGGTTGCCCGAGCCGGTATTTAAGGTCTGGATTGAGCCCCTCTCCGGTGAGATTCGGGACGGAGGTCTTGAGATCCTGGTCCCCAACGATTTTACCCGGGAGTGGCTGGAGGAGAACTATCTGGCCCTGCTGCGCGAGGCGGCCCGGCAGGAGGGCCTTTCGCGGGTCACCTTTCGGGTGGAAGAAAGCCCGCCTCCCTGTCAGCTGGCTCTCCCTTATGAGCCGGCCAGGGTCCTTGGTCGACGGCTCTCCCGGAGGTTCACTTTTGAGGAATTCGTGGTGGGGGACTGTAACCGGCTGGCTTACAAGGTCTGTCAGAGGGTCACGCAGGATCCCCGGGGACAGATCGTTTATCTTACTGCCGAAAGCGGTCTGGGGAAAAGTCATCTCTCCCAGGCGGTGGGCAACGCTTTGCTTTCGCAGAGGGAGGAGGTCAAGGTCTGTTATCTTACGGCCCGGGATTTTACCGCCGGACTGGTAAAGGCCCTCAAAGGCGGACAGATGGAGGATTTCAAGGACCGACTCTGGCGGAGCTGTGACGTCCTGGTCCTGGAGGAGGTCCATCAGATCCCGGCCCGTGACTTCACCCAGGGGGAGCTGGCCCTGGCCCTGGACTATCTCTACGAAGAAGAGAAGGCCGTGGTTTTTACCTCGGTCAGGAAACCGCATGAGCTCACGCATCTGGACTCCTCCCTGCGTTCGCGTCTTTCGGCGGGCATGGTGGTACGCATCAATCCTCCGGACTACGAGACCCGCAAGAACATCATCCGACGCAAGGCCCGCCGGCAGGGTCAGGCCTTTCCCGAGGAGGTGGTGGAATTCCTGGCCCGGCACCTCCGGGGGGATATTCGCCAGATAGAAAGTGCGGTGGTGGGCCTCATCGCCCGGGCCAGTATTCTTCGTGAACCGGTGACCCTGGCCCTGGCGCGGGAGCTGGTGGCCGAGATCCTTCCGCCCCAGGGGCCGGACCTGGCCTCGGTGGTCATCGAACTGGTCTGTCGTAACTTCAAGATCTCTCCGGAGGAGCTCCTTTCCCGCTCCCGTAAAAAGCGGGTGAGCGAGCCCCGTCAGGTGGCCATGTTCCTTCTCCGCAAATATACCGACGCCAGCCTTTCGGCCATCGGGCATCGTTTTAACCGGGACCATGCCACCGTGCTCTATGCCATTCAAACCGTGGAAAAGAAGATGGCCTCTTCGGACCGTTTCCGTTATCAGATAGAATATCTGGAAAGGGAACTGGTGGAGAAATTTGGCCTTGGCGAAGAGAAGACTCTCGAAGCCCGCCAGGAAGGCCCTGAGGAAACTTCTCGGATCACGGCTGCTTGAGGAGGAAGCCCACCGGCTGGCCTACGCCTATGACGCCTCCGGGAAGGTTTATGTCCCCGAGGCGGTGGCCCTGCCCCGGACGACCGAGGAGGTTTCCCGCATCCTGGCCCTTTCCTACGAAGAAGAATTCCCCGTGATCCCGCGGGGCGCGGGTACCGCCACTACCGGGGCTCCGCTGGCCTCGGAGGGCGGCCTGGTCCTGGCCTTGCCCCTTATGAACCGGATCCTTGAGATAAATTCCGAGGACCTGGTGGCGGTGGTGGAACCCGGGGTGGTGAACGGGAGGCTCAGGGAGGCCCTGGCGCAGAGGGGGCTTTTCTATCCACCGGATCCGGCCAGTTTTCGCTTTTCCACCATCGGGGGCAATGTGGCCACCTGCGCCGGGGGCCCACGGGGGCTCAAGTACGGAGTTACGCGGGACTACGTGCTGGCCCTGGAGGCCGTGCTTCCCGGAGGAGAGATCCTGCCCCTGGGCACGCGGACCTTAAAGGGGGTCATGGGCTACGATCTCACCCGGCTTCTGGTGGGCTCGGAGGGGACGCTTGCGGTCATTACCCGCATCACCCTCAAGGTCCTTCCGCTGCCGCCGGCCAGGGCCACGCTCGCGGCGGGGTTCGCCTCCGAGGCCCGGGCCCTTTCGGCCATGCAGGAGGTGCTCCTTTCCGGGATCCTTCCGGCCGCGGCCGAATTCATGGACGAAGTCACCCTTTCGGCCACCGGATTTCCGGAGAGGGAAGTTCGCGGGTTGCTTCTCTTTGAGTTCGATGGTCCGGAGAGCGCGGTGGCGGAGGAGCTGGAGCGGGCGGAGGAGAAACTCCGTTCCTGGGCGGTCTTCCTGAAGAAGGCCGAAGGCTCTGAAGCCGAGAACCTCTGGGAGATACGCCGGGGAATCTCTCCGGCCCTGAAGAAACTGGGAGCCCGCAGGTTTGCCGACGACGTGGTGCTCCCCCGATCCCGGCTACCCGTGTTTCTGGAAAGGGTCAAAGAACTTTCGGCCAGGGAAGGGCTTACGGTGGCCTGTTTCGGACATGCCGGAGACGGAAACCTTCACGTGAACATCCTTTTCAACGACGAGGAAGAAAAGGCCCTCCTTCTGCGGGAAAAGATCCTGGAACTGGTCCTTGAGCTCTCCGGCACCCTCTCCGGGGAGCACGGAGTGGGGCTCACCAAAAAGGCCTATCTTCCGGCCGAGGTTCCCCCGCGGGGCTTAAGCCTCATGCGGGCCGTCAAACACCTCTTCGACCCCAAGGGCCTCCTCAATCCCGGCAAAGTTCTCTAGTTTTTGTCACGAATTTTTAAAATGTGGCAAAAATTTGCTTTTTTCGTTTTTTTCTTTCATTTTAAAAGCATGGGCCCCACGCTTGAGACCTTTCTTGGCCCCGGGCGTCCCCTTATCTTGCATCTTACGGTTACCGGTCGGTGTCAGGCCCGGTGCGAGGGTTGTATCAACGCGCTTTCTTTCGGCGAGCGGAGGAGCTTTGCCGAGACCTGGGAGTGCGTGCCGGAGAGGGACGCCCTAGCCCTGGCCAGACTGATTCGCGAGGCAGGTGGACGGCCCGCGGTAGTGGCCTTTTACGGCGGGGAGCCTTTGCTGGCCGCGGACAGGATGGACGCCGTCCGGAAGGAACTCAGGGCCCGCCTCAACGGAGAGGTTGTCCGGTTCATGCTTTACACCAACGGGGAGCTTCTGGAACGAACCATAGAAGGCTACCCTGAGCTGGTGCGGGATCTCTGGCTGGTCTCGGTCTCCATTGACGGCTCCGAGGCCCAGCACAACCGTTTCCGCCGGGGAACAGATCTCCACCGGATACGAAAGAATCTCCGGGTCCTCAAAGCCTTCTGTGCCCCGCAGGTCCTTATGTGGTCCACCCTACGGGAAGAGGCCTCCCTCCGGGATTGTCTGGGAGAGTTCCTAAGACTCCACGAGGCCGGCCTTGCGGATTACTTCTTCTGGCACCTCATTGAAACCGACCGCCCCATGGCAGACTTCGAAGCCTTTCGCCAGAGCTATCTCGAGGATCTATATTTCCTTTTTGAGACCTATCTTTCGTGGCTTTCCCGGGGTCGGATCCTTCCGGTGCTCCCTGTAAACGAACTCCTCTTTCTGCTCCTCTCCGGGATAAGACGAGGGCACACCGGCTGCGGAGTGGAGCTGGCTTCTAACTTTGACCTTCAGGCCGGAAAGATTCTCCCCTGCGCGGATCTCGGAGAAGACTTCGTTCTGGCGGAGATAGAGCCCTCCGGAGAGATCCGCTGGCAGGGCGGAAACGGGAACCTGAAAACCCTGGTCTCTTATCGAGAAGAACTCGGATGTCCGGAGTGCCCGGCGGATTTTTACTGCGGAGGGCGCTGTCCGGTCCTGGTTAAGAATTCTCCGGAGCGGGCCCGGCAGTATTGCGTCCTGACCCGGAATCTGGTGATGCTCGCTCGGGAAACCCTCCCGGAGGTGAAAAGGCTCCTTTCGCGGCACGGGCTTTCACCGGAAGACCTCTACTTTCCTTACGGATATCTTGCCCTTTTCACAGACGTGGTGCCTTGAAAATACCAAAAACAGGAGGGCCAAAATGGGAAAGAAGCTCTGGATTGTACTTTGGTTCTTTCTGGTCTCTTCTATGGTCTGGGCCGGGAAGGTCTATTATTGGGACTTTGAGAATGTTCCAGAAGGAGAGCTTCCCCGGAGTTTCAGGGCGGAGGCCACTCATCCGCGAGGGCCGCTTGCCCGTTGGGAAGTCCTCCGGGAACCTTCCGCTCCCTCAGGCCAAAAAGTTCTGGCTTTAACGGAGATAAAACGACCTTCTCCGGGGACTTTCAATCTCTGTTGGACGGATAAAGTGCGATTTCGTGACGGGGAGATCGAGGTCCGTTTCAAGGCCGTAAGAGGGCGTATAGATCAGGGGGGCGGTATTATGTGGCGGGTCAAGGACCGAAACAACTACTACGTGGTTCGCTATAATCCTCTGGAAAATAATTTCCGAATCTATTATGTCCTTCGTGGAAGGAGAGTCCTCATCCAGAGTGCGGATGTGAAGCTCTCTTCAGGCTGGCATACGATGCGTGTCGTGCAGAAAGGAGACCGTTACGAGGCCTATCTTGACGGAAGACTCCTTCTTTCCGGACGGGATCGGCACATTACCGGTCCGGGCGGAATAGGGCTCTGGACCAAGGCCGACGCCCAGACTAATTTCGACGACCTCAGAGTTGTCCTTTATTGAATCCCTGGAGGAGGAAATTTATGAAACGTTTAGTAATTTTTTGTCTCTTTCTTTCGCTTATTCTCGCCTGCTCCCGGGAAAAAACCCCGGAGGTGGTGGTTTATGTTTCGGTGGACCGGGTGTTTTCAGAACCCATTCTTAAAGAATTCGAGAAAAAGACCGGAATTCGTGTGCGGGCGGTTTACGATACGGAGGAAGCCAAGGGGACCGGACTCATGCAGCGCCTCATCGCAGAAAAAGACCATCCGGTAGCCGACGTATACTGGGCCAATGAACCGGTAAGGGCTGAGGTACTCAAACGGAAGGGGGTAGCCGCGGTCTACCGTTCGCCTTCGGCCCGGGACATTCCCGAGGCTTTTCGGGATCCCGAGGGATACTGGACGGGATTTTCCGCCCGTCTCAGGGTCTTTATTGTGCATCAGCAGGTAAAGGATCCCCCGCGAAAGATTGAGGATTATCTTGATCCGCGTTTCAAAGGGCGAGGGGTGATTGCCAATCCTCTGTTTGGCACTACAGCCATCCATTTTGCCGCTCTTTTTGCTCTCTGGGGACCGGAGAAGGCCCGGGCCTTCTTTGAAGCCCTTAAGGAAAACGGGGTGGCAATTTCCGCGAGTAACGGAGAAAGCGCGGATCTCGTGGCCTCCGGACGCTACGATTTCGCTCTGGTGGATACCGACGACGTAGTGGCCCGGATGCGGCAGGGACTCCCGGTGAAACTGGTTTATCCGGATCAGGGAGAAGAGGGTTTGGGGGTACTGGTAGTGCCCAATGCGGTGGTCCTCATCCGTGGCGCTCCCCATCCTGAGGCTGCAAAGCGACTCATAGACTATCTCCTTTCCCCGGAGGTGGAGGCCAAACTGGCGCGGGCGGCCTGCGCCCAGATCCCCTTACGTCCCGGAGTTCCCGGCCCGAAAGAACTTAGACCTTTAAGCGAACTCCGGATTCTGGAGGTAAATTACGGTGAAGTAGCCGAAAAGCTTCTCGAAATTCAGCCCTATCTCCGCCGCTGGGCCGGCCTCTGAGTTTGAATCCCATGCGCTCTACGGCTCTTTCCCTGGTTCCGATCTCTTTTATCCTTCTGGGTCTTCTGGTGCTGGGAGCCCTCTTTCAGGAGAGTTTGTTTTTCGAAAACCGCTTTTCGCTTTCCGCCTATCGGATTGTTTTCCTGCGCCGAGAAACCTGGGAACTTTTTTTCTTTTCCCTTTTTCTGGCCTCCGTGGTCTCTATGCTGGCTACTTTTCTTGGCACCACTCTGGGGTTCCTTTTCGTGCGCACCGATCTCCCCGGAGGCTCGCTGGCTCTTTTTCTTTTTTCTGCGCCTTTTCTGCTTCCCCCTTATTTTTGGGCCCTGGCTGAAACGGCTCTCCTTTCACATTGTGGGTGTCTTTTCGGGCTCCTTAAAGGTTTTTGGGGTACCGTATGGGTGCTCACCCTGTCCCTCATAGCTGTTCCACTCCTTCTTTCGGCTCTTTCCTTCAAAAACATCGAGTCCGAACTTGAAGAAGCCGCTCTTCTACACAGCGGTCCTTCGGAAGCCTTTAGGCGCATCGTCCTTCCACTTTCTTTTCCGGGACTCTTCCTCGCCTGGGCTCTGGTTTTTCTCTTCGCTTTCGGAGAATTCACCGTGCCCCAGTATTTTCACCTTCGGGTCTTTCCGGTGATAAGCCTTGCCGAGTTTTCGGCCTTTTACCGTTTTGAGGTCGCCACCGCGGCCTCCGCGCCTATGCTTCTTATTTCGGCACTTATTTTCCGGACCGAGCTTGGAATCTTGCGTTTTCCGACCGCTCCGC
>JALWCD010000178.1 GCA_027036915.1 Thermodesulfatator sp.
TTTCATCTCCCGCCAGGAAACCCCCAGCTTCCGGGCCAGCTCCCGAAATTCCTCCCGAAGGAGGCTGCCCCCGGTGCCGAAATGGAAGACCGGCGAGAGAGCCTCGGCCCCGAAATCTTTGAAAGAAATGGAGGCGTGGACCGCCCAGGGGAACCCCTGGACGTAGGGACAGATCTTTCCGCTCCTGAGTTCCGGATGGTCCGAGGGCAGATCCGTGATCTGGGGGATGAAGATGCGCTTCAGCCCGCGCTTCAGGAGATCCAGCACGTGGCCGTGAGCCAGTTTGACCGGAAAACAGGTCTCGGCCGCCACGATCTCGCATCCTTCCTTGATGAGGTCCTTGCTCGTGGGGGAGGAAAGCACCACCCGGAACCCAAGCTCCTGGAAAAGGGTGACGAAGAAGGGCAACCTCTCCCAGAAAAAGAGGGTCCGCGGGAGACCGATCTCGCCCCGGGGGAAATCGCCCTCCTCCCGAAGATAGGAAAGGAGTTTCCTTTCCCGCTCCAGCACCAGGTTGGGCAGGCTCTCCGGGGGTTTGCGGTGTTCGACCTCGTAGCGCTCGCACCGCCCCCCGTAGTAATATGGAGGGTGCCCCTCCACCGAGACCTTGTGAATCTCACACCGATTGGGACAGGCCCGGCACTCGAAGGTGGATATGCGGTACTGTACCCGGGTGAGATCGAAACCCTTGAAACGACTCCTGGCCCAGGTGCGCTCTTTTCGGGCCAGAAGGGCCACCCCCATGGCCCCGGTGACCTCGTGGTGGGGAGGCACGTGGATGGGCCGTCCGAGCACCTTCTCGAAGGCCGCCACTATGCCCTTGTTGAAGGCCGTGGCTCCCTGGAAAAAGATCTTCTGACCGATCCGGCGGTCCTCCACCACCTTGTTGAGGTAGTTATAGACGATGGCGTAACAGAGTCCGGCGATAAGATCTTTCTTGGGCAGGCCCTGCTGCTGGTAGTGCAGGAGATCGGACTGCATGAAGACCGTGCAGCGTTCGCCCATCTTGAGGGGGGCTTCGCTTGCCAGGGCCATCTCTCCGAACTTTTCTATGGGCACCCCCAGGCGCACGGCCTGTTCCTCCAGGAAAGAACCGGTGCCGGCGGCACAGGCCTTGTTCATGGTGAAGTCCACCACCGTGCCCTTCTCCAGACGGATATACTTGGAGTCCTGCCCTCCGATCTCGAAGATGGTGTCCACTTCGGGGTCGAGGGCCAGGGCCCCCATGGCCTGAGCCGTGATCTCGTTGCGAATGACATCCGCCCCCACGAAGTCCCCCACGAGATAACGGCCGGAACCCGTGGTCCCCACCCCGAGAACCTCCACCCCCGGGGGTAGTTTTTCCGCCAGCCGGGCCAGGCCCTCCTTCACGCTTTCGAGCGGTTTTCCGTGATGGAGCAGATAGACCTTGGCCACCAGGGCTCCGTTTTCGTCCAGGGCCACCAGCTTGGTGCTCACCGAGCCCACGTCTATACCCAGATAGACCCTTTCCACCCGGGTCCGGGCCTCCTTGGGAGGGAGGTAGACCGAGCGCATGGGAGAGAGTTTGGGGAACCGTTGAGGGGCGGGCCGCCTTTCCCGGAGGTAGGCTCGAAGGATGTCCGAGCCCCGGTAAGCGGAAGTCGCCCGACCGTCGAGCCCGTAAAGGGCCGCTCCGATGGCCCCCATGATCCCGTGATGTTCCGGGATGATGAGTTCCTCGTCCCGGAGGCCGAAGACCTCCTTGATGGCCCTTCGCACCCCCAGATTGGCCGCCACCCCTCCCTGAAAGACCACCGGCGGCTCCACCTTCCGCCCCTTGGCCAGGTTGCTTTTCAGGTTCCGGATGATGGCGAAACAGAGCCCGGCGATGATCTCGTGGTCCGGAACGGCGGCCTGCTGCAGATGGATCATGTCCGACTTGGCGAAAACCGTACAGCGCCCGGCGATGCGCGGAATGTTTTCCGCCTCAAGCGCCAGACGGCTGAATTCCTCGATGGAATATCCCAGGCGGGCGGCCTGTTGCTCGAGAAAGGCCCCGGTTCCGGCGGCACAAAGGGTGTTCAGGGCAAAATCCGCAATCCGGAATTTGCCATCCTCGTGCTTGATGAAGATGAGCTTGGAGTCCTCACCGCCGATGTCGATGATGGTCCGGGCCTCGGGATGGAAGTGTTCCACGGCCCGGGCATGGGCGATGACCTCGTTCACAAAGGCCACGCCCAGGATCCGGGAGAGGTGTTTTCCCGCGGTGCCGGTACAGGTGATCCCGGAAAGTTCGGAACCGAACCGGTCTTCCACCTCCGAGAGCAGTCTTTCCGCCGTTTCCACAGGCTGACCGTGGGTCTTCTGATAGACCTTGTGGAGGAGGTTCCGGTCCTCATCCAGGACCACAATCTTGGCCGTTCCGGAACCCACATCCAGGCCCACGTAAAGCCGCCCCATACCGTGCCCCCTTGGGAAAGCCTTTAAAAGGTAAAAATAGTTCTAAAATCCCTCTCCGGCAAGGTGTGAAGGAGTTTTTGGTAGAGAGTTTGGCCGGTATCTTCTTTGTTTACCGTGAGAGTAAAAATCGGGATTTTGCGGGCCTGATAAAAGTCCTTCAAAGGGAGGGTTCTTTCCCGATACCAGCGGAGTTTGCGGGCTATGAGGGATGCGGTGTCATCCTCGCGATGGCGTCGATCCCCGGCCGGATCCCGGGCCAGGCGTTCGCGGAGGGTTTCCTCGTCCAGGGAAAGCTCCAGGGCCAGCCGGAGGTCCACCAGGCGAAGCACATCCCGGGCCTGGCCTTCGTGACGGGGAAGACCGTTCAGGAGAAGAAGGTCTTTTTCCTGGGCCCCGGTCCGGGCCAGAAAGGCCCGCAGGATCTTTTCCGCCAGATAGAAATGTTCGTTTTCGAGAAGGAGGCCCTCGGCCAGCACCCTCCGGATAAAGTCCACCTCCCCGGGCGTGATTTCCGGGGGCGCCTCTCCGCGGGCGATCCTGCGGAGTTCGGCTCCGAAATCGAAATGGAGCACCCGCACGCCGTAAAGCCCCCGCTGCCCCAGGGTTTCACCCAGGGGGGTTTTCCCGGAACCGGTGGGGCCGATGAGGTGCAGGGCCTTCACGGGAGGAGGGCGTCCACGAAGGCTTTCGGTTCGAAAGGAGCCAGGTCTTCCATTTTCTCCCCCAGCCCCACGAAGCGGATGGGAAGCTTGAAGAGATGGGCCACCGTGACGGCTATTCCGCCCTTGGCCGTGCCGTCCATCTTGGTCACGATAAGGGAGTGGAGTTTGACCGCCTGTCCGAAAAGCTTGGCCTGGCTTACCGCATTCTGTCCCGTAGTGGCATCGAGCACCAGGATATTCTCATGCGGGGCCCCGGGGACGACCTTGCCGGCCACCCGAACCATCTTTTTGAGTTCCTCCATGAGGTTGTACTTGGTGTGGAGACGACCGGCGGTGTCCACCAGGACCACGTCCACCCCCCGGGCCCTGGCGGCCTCCAGGCCCTGATAAACCACGGCCCCGGGGTCGGCTCCCTGGGCCTGTTTCACGACCTCGAATCCTACCCGTTCTCCCCAGGCCTCAAGCTGCTCGATGGCCGCCGCCCGAAAGGTGTCCGCCGCCACCGCCAGCACCGAAAAACCGCGGCCCTTGAGATGCCAGGCCACCTTGGCCAGCGTGGTGGTCTTGCCCACCCCGTTGACCCCGATGAAAAAGATCACCGCCGGGGTGGCCTCCGGGGGAAAGGGCGGGGCCTCGAGGGAGAGCATCTTCAGGATCTCTTCCCGCAGGCTGCGCTTGAGCTCGCTTACCTTCAGAGGTTCTCCCAGCATGAGTTTGCGGCGCGAGGGCTCGAGCAGTTTGGTCACGGTCTCGATCCCGATGTCGGCCGTGATGAGGACCTCCTCGAGCTCATCCAGAAAGGCCTGATCCACCAGGCGATCGATCTCAAAGAGTTCGCCCAGGGTCTCTTTAAGACGGTTCCGGGTCTTGGAGAGCCCGGCCTGAAACCTCTGCCAGAGCCCCTTTTCCTCTTCAGGGGATGTCTTGGGGAGTTCCGGTTCGGAGGGAGGGGAGGAGACTTCCTCCCGGGGCCGGTCTTTTTTTCTCCGGAACCACTTGAGCATTCTTCCGCCTTGCGTTAAAGGTTGGACCATACTTTATTATCAATTTTTCGACGAGGCAAGAAAATGGAGATAGAGCTCAGGCTGGTCCCGGAAGATCGTCGCCGTCCCGTTCCGGAACTTAAAAATCTGGTTTTTGGGCGCCTTTTCACCGAACACATGTTCGTTATGGAATACGATTGTGAGCGCGGATGGCACTCCGCCCGCATCGAGCCTTACGCCCCTATCACCCTGGATCCGGCCGCCATCGTGCTGCACTATGCCCAGACCGTCTTCGAGGGCCTCAAGGCCTACTATGGGGTGGACGGAAAAATCCGGCTCTTTCGTCCCTGGGAGAACATGCGGCGCTTGAACCGGGGGGCTGAGCGGCTGTGCATGCCCAGGGTGGATGAGGAGTTCGTACTCGGGGCCATAAAAAAGCTGGTCCTTATCGATCGGGCATGGATTCCCCGGGAGAAGGGGGCGGCCCTCTATATCCGGCCTTTTATGTTCGGCACCGAACCCACTCTGGGGGTCAAACCCAGCCACACTTACCTTTTGCTGGTGATCCTTTCCCCGGTGAGTGCTTATTATCAGGAGGGTTTCAATCCGGTAAAGATTTACGTCACGGATGAGTTCGTGCGGGCCGCTCCGGGAGGCACGGGAGAGGTCAAGGCCGGGGGCAATTATGCGGCCAGTCTCAAGGCCGCCGAGGTGGCCAGGGAAAAGGGCTACACGCAGGTGCTGTGGCTGGACGCGGTGGAACGGCGCTACGTGGAAGAGGTGGGGACCATGAACATCTTCTTCTATTTCGAGGACGAGCTGGTCACCCCGGCCCTTTCGGGGAGTATCCTGCCCGGGATTACCCGGGATTCGGTAATCCGCCTGGCTCGTCACTGGGGGCTTCCGGTCACCGAGAGGCGTCTCAGCATCGAGGAGGTGATCGAAGGGATCGAGAGCGGAAGGCTTAAGGAATGTTTCGGTACCGGGACCGCGGCCGTGATCTCCCCGGTGGGGGCCCTGCACTACAGAGGCCGGGAGTATGTGATCAACGGGGGAGAGACCGGGCCGCTGGCCCGGCGGCTTTTCGATGAACTTACGGGCATCCAGTACGGAGAAAAAGAAGACCCTTTCGGCTGGACGATGATTCTGGATTAAAAGTCCACGATCTTTTTGGCTTTGGCGGTCTCTCTCTGTACGGCTGCGGCCTTATCCAGATCGAAGTCCGCCAGTTCCTCCTCTCCCAGATCCCGATAGACCTGGCTGCGGGCCATAAAGGCTGCGGCGTAAAGGGGCTCGAGGTCGATGGCCCGGTTGAAAAGCTCGAGGGCCTTCTCTAAAAGGGCCCTTCTGTCTTCCTCTTTTTCGGTGAGCTGACTGCGGCGGTAGAAGATCTGCCCGATGCGGAAATATAGCCGGGGATTTTCCGGTTCGAGGGTCAGGGCTTTTTGCAGGTCGGCCTCCGCTTCGTCCAGGCGTTCCAGTTTGAGGTAGGCCGCGGCCCGGGCCTGATAAGCCTTGGTCATCCGGGGATCAGCTTCCAGGGCCTTTGAGAGATACTCGATGGCCTCTTCGAAGCGCTGTTTCATGAGGAGAAACGCCCCTTCCTCAAAGAGCTCTTCGGGACTCATGGGAGACCTCCACGGTCGGTATTTCGAGCTAGAAAATACCGGCAAATCAGGGGGCTTACAAGGTTGAGGTTGCCGGAATTTTGGGTAATTTGATAAGGAGGAGGGGTGCCCGAGTGGTCGAAGGGGGCGGCCTTGAAAGCCGCTGAGGGCCCTAGCGCCCTCCGGGGGTTCGAATCCCTCCCCCTCCGCTGGGCTTGATTCGGGCAGGAAGACCCGCTAAACTGAGGATAGCCCGGAGGGGTGGCCGAGTGGTCGAAGGCGCTCGCCTGCTAAGCGAGTGTGCCCCCAAAAGGGGCACCGTGGGTTCGAATCCCACCCCCTCCGCCAGTCAGGTCCTTCCGCCGGCGTAGCTCAACTGGCAGAGCATGGGATTTGTAATCCCAGGGTTGAGGGTTCAAGTCCCTCCGCCGGCTCTTAAAGCCTCAAGTATTTCGGGGTTTAGCTCTGAGAAGTAAATTTCCTCACTGTGAGAATGCTGTGAAAATTCTCCTGCTAAACCCATCCCAAACCTGGATTTTCCGAATTCTTGCGGAAAAATTTCAAATATTTAATTTCCAAGGAAAACGATCTTTAATTTTTGGTATAAGTTTCCGTGAAAACTCGCTTTTTCTCACTCGCAAGACTTCCGCTCACCTCCCAAAATTGAAAAGGGGGGTATTTTATTTTTCATTACTTTCATTACCAAGGAGAAAAAAAGAGATATATAGAGATTTTCAGCTAAATCATTTGAAATTAGGTAAGGTGAAAAACATTACTTTTCCTTACTTTCATTACCTTTTCCTTACCCCTTGGAATAAAAAGAATATCAAGGTTTTCAGAGGGAAGGAGTTTGCCGCCTCGCTTGTGTCCGATCCGGGGGCCTAAAAATGGGGCTTTTAATCGGAGTTATTTGGGGATAATTGCCCAAAATCTCTATTTTACATAATATCAAAAGCGACACAAATTTTTATCATCCCGAACGGTTACACTTCGGGTTACACTTGGTTACACTTCGGGCTAAAGTGTAACCCCCCTTGATTACCAAGGCTTTCAGGGGGATTTCTTCTCCCCCTTGGAGTAAATGGGTCCTTCCTGGCGGGGGCAAGCGACGGGTCCGTCCCCTGCACCGGGGCGGGCGTTTTGAGAGAAGTGGGCCGGTTTGCCGCCACATATTCTTACCTATCTCTCCCCTGGTGGGGCCGCCGGGGTTTGAACCCGGATCAACCGCTTATAAGGCGGCCGCTCTAACCCTTGAGCTACGGCCCCACGCATACGGAAACCGCCAGGAAAAAACACGCCCACGATAAGAACGGATAAGACCGGGGCCTTGTTAGGCCCCTATGTAGGCGATTATGGCTTTGAGGAGTTGGTGAAAGCCGGGATTGAAAAGCGTAAAGCCCGCTAACATGATCCCGGCCAGGACCTTGAGCCAGACACGGATAACCTCAATTTCTCCTCTCAGATGAGCCATATCCTCTTTTATGGAGGCGATTTCAAGGTGGAGTTCATTTTTTAACTCGGCTAGATCAGCCTTGGTCACCAGCTCCCTGGTAAGCTCCTCCTTGATCTCGGCCTTAACCACTTCCTTTTGCGCCCTGGCCTCCTCCCGAACCGCACCCAAACCCTCCTCAAGCGCCCGGATCACTTTCTCCACCCGCTCCCGGTCCGGGATCGCCTCCTCGATCACTCTCACCACATCATACGGAAGAGCCATGCCCATAGTTCTAAGATAGCCTTCCTCCTCTCCCCGGGTCAATACCTCATCGAGGAGGCTTCAAATCTGTTAGCTTTCATCTCTCAAAATTGTCCAGAATTGAACACTTCTAAGCTAACCGGAGAGGGATTTAAGCCGAAATAGGCCGAATTAAGCCGGAGAGAACTTGTGAGAGGATTCCACTTTGTGCGCTCGCCAAAGGAGCAAGTGGTCCACGAAGATGGCCG
>JALWCD010000179.1:0-4943 GCA_027036915.1 Thermodesulfatator sp.
CCTTAAGGGTGCCTACCAAATAAAACCGCAAGGAAATTCAAAGTCAACCGCACCCCTTGCGGAAGTTCCGGCCTGTGTTTTTATTACTTTCATGGCGGAAAGGATTCTGGCCGGCGAAAAGGAGATCAGCCGCACCCTCTGGCGCCTGACCCATGAGATCCTTGAGCGCTACGGAGGGGCCACGGATCTCATCCTGATCGGGATCCGGACGGGAGGGGTCCCCCTGGCCCGCCGACTCCAGAGGATGATCCAGGAAAAGGAGGGGCTCAGGGTCCCGGTAGGCACTCTGGACATCAGCCTCTATCGGGACGACTGGAGCCGCATCTCTTTCCACCCCGAGGTCAAGGCTACCGAGATCCCCGGCTCGCTGGACGATCTCAATGTCATCCTGGTGGACGATGTCATCTATACCGGTCGCACGGTGCGCGCGGCCCTCGACGCCCTCATGGATTTCGGTCGCCCCAAACGGGTGGAACTGGCCGTGCTGGTGGACCGGGGACACCGGGAACTGCCCATCGAACCCAACTACGTGGGCTTTCGGGTCCCCACCCGCCCGGAAGAACATGTAAACGTCCTCCTGAAAGAAATAGACGGCCGCGACGCCGTGGTCCTGGAAACCCCCTGATTGTTCCCTATTTCACAAAGAACCTGAACACTCCCAATCCTCAAGACCTTCTTGAGACCCTTCTGAATAACATCCCCCTGTGGGGGAGGGTGGGCTCTTTCAGAGGTCTCCTTCTTGTAATTTGTACAAAACCTTATAAAGTCTAAAGATGGATAACTCCTCACATTTGTGAAAAAAAGAACGAGGATAATGCAATGACCCTGAAAGAGAGAGTTCAGCGGGGAGAGATTCCGGAGGAGCTAAGGCGGGTGGCCGAACTTGAGGGGGTTGATCCCGGGAAGCTGGCCGAGGGCCTGGCCTCGGGGCGGGTGGTCATACCCTGGAACCGGAAGGTGCGGCTTGAGAGACCCTGCGCCATCGGAGCGGGTCTTCGGACCAAGATCAACGCCAATCTGGGCACCTCAAGAGACGCTCCGGATCCGGAAAAGGAACTGGAAAAACTGCGGGTGGCTCTTGCGGCCGGGGCCGACACCATCATGGATCTTTCCACCGGCGGGCCCATCGACGAGGTGCGTCGTCTCATTCGGGAAAACTGTCCGGTGCCGCTGGGCACGGTTCCCATCTATCAGGCGGCCGTGGAGGCCGTGGAGGTCAAACACAAGTCCATCGTGGAAATGACGGTGGACGAGATCTTTTCGGCCATCGAGCGTCACGCCGAAGACGGCGTGGATTTCATGACCGTGCACTGCGGGATTACCCGGGAGGTCCTCGAACGCCTGGAAAACCGGGAAAGGATACTGGGGGTGGTCTCCCGCGGGGGCTCCTTCATCGTGGAATGGATGATTTATAACCGGCGGGAAAACCCCCTTTACGAACACTTCGACCGGCTGCTCGAGATCGCCCGGGAATACGAGGTCACCCTCTCTCTGGGCGACGGAATCCGTCCCGGGTGTCTGGCCGACGCCACGGACGGGCCTCAGATCCAGGAGCTCATCATCCTGGGGGAACTTACCCAGCGGGCCTGGGAGGCCGGGGTTCAGGTGATGATCGAGGGGCCGGGGCACGTGCCGCTTGACCAGATCGAGGCCAACGTGAAGCTGGAAAAGCGGCTCTGCCACGGGGCCCCTTTTTATGTCCTGGGGCCGCTTCCCACGGATATTGCCCCGGGTTACGACCACCTGGTGGGGGCCATCGGGGGGGCCCTAGCCGCGGCCGCCGGGGCCGATTTCCTCTGTTACGTAACCCCGGCCGAACACCTCCGGCTCCCCACGGTGGAGGACGTAAAAGAAGGCGTAATCGCCTCCAGGATTGCGGCCCATGTAGCCGACCTGGCAAAGGGTGTGCCGGGAGCCTGGGAGAAGGATCTGGCCATGGCGAAGGCCCGGGCGGCTCTGGACTGGGAGACCCAGATCCGCCTTTCCCTGGATCCGGACAAAGCCCGACGCTATCGGATGGAAGGCGGGGCCTCCAGGAGCAAGGCCTGCACCATGTGCGGGGAATACTGTGCCATCAAGGTCTTCTCCCGGGCCCGTAAGATCCTGAAAGGGCACACCCAGGCCTGAAGAAGTTCCGGCCCCGGGCTCGGTGTATCCCTATCCCTCTAAAGTCGGCTTTACAAAGTTCTCTTCCGGGGTTAACCTATAACAAACCGACCGGTCGGTATGGAGGTCCAGATGAGAGGTGAGGAGACCCGCAGGCGAATCGTGGAAGAGGCCCTGAGGCTTTTTCAGGAAAAGGGGCTTTTCGAGACCAGCATGGCGGAGATTGAAAAGGCCGCCGGCGTGAGCAAGGGCGGTCTTTATTTTCACTTCGAGAGCAAGGAGGCCCTGGCCCTTGAGGCCCTGAGACTGGCGCGGGAGACCTTCAAGAGTTTCCTCGATCGGGCCTTCTCCGAGGCCCCCCCTCGAAAGGCCCTCCGGCGTTTCCTGGAGATGATCTATGAAAAGCTCGCTCAGGAGGGTTTCCGCACCGGCTGTCTCTTTGGAAACACGGCCATCGAGGTGGCTAATCGGGAAAGCCCTATCCGGGACTTCATCGAGGAAACCTTTGAGGACTGGAAGGAGGATCTGGCCACCGTGCTCTTTCAGGCCCGGAATCGGGGCTGCCTTTCCAATAAAGAAGACCCGGAGGCCCTGGCCTTATTCATCATTGCCGCCCTCGAGGGGGCCATTCTCCTCTCCCGCCTTAAGAAGGACGGAGAACCCCTCCGGACGGCGATCCGGGTCCTTGAGACCCTCATACCTTTAAAAGACGGGGGTGCGCCATGAAAAGATTCCTCTGGTTCGCGGTGTTTCTTCTGATCCTGACCGCCTGCGGCGGTCGGGGGGTCTATCTTTACGAAAATCGGGCCGATCCCTACGGCGGGCCGGATCGTCCCTGGCTCATCATCGGAGCCCGAGGGGCGGGCTCGGCGGAGCTTGAGGACAAACTCTGCCGGAAAGGAGAACTCCGACAGATCCTTTCCGAGGCCGGAGTCCGGAACCGGGCCCGGGAGAATCTCTTCCTGGCCGCCTGCGGCCCCAGAGCCTCGGCCGAAAGGTTCCTGGAGATTTATTATGCCCTCCCGGACGAGACCCGTCTGCGACTAAAGGAAACCTTCGAGAAGCACGGCTACAGTCTTAATGATTACGGGTGCTAAAAATCCAGAAGGAGGCAAAAAATAATGAAAAGGTCTTTTTTGGCCCTGGGAGGACTTCTGGTGCTCCTCTGGGCCTGTGCGTCCAAGGCCCTGTACCTCCTGGACGTCACGGAACCGGTCATCCCTCCGGACACCCCTCAGCGTCCCTGGATCATGGTGGGAAGTCGAAAATGGGGCTCAAGCAGGCTCTTTCAAAAGCTCTGTATCAAAGGCGAGCTGCGAAGGATCCTGGCCCAGGCCGGGCTCCCCGGGGACAAACAACGAGAGCTTTTCGAGGCCGCCTGTGGCCCCAAACGTTCCACCGCGGCCTTCGTGCGGGCCTACTATAGCCTGAAGGAAGAAAAACGGCTCGATCTCCGGGAGACCTTTGAGAACCACGGTTACATCCTGAACGAATTCCCCTGCTGAGGCTAGCGTCCCGAGGCCCGCCGGAGGCGGGCCCTCTTGAAAAGCTTTCAATCCTGGTTATATTGCCGCTTCAAATTTGAAGCCCTGGAGGGGGGCATTTGGATGGATCTCGATGGTCTCCGGGAAGTGGCGGAGGAAGCTGCCCAACGGGCTGGAGAGTTTCTGCGTGAGCACCTCTTTAAACCTCATCAAATAACGCATAAGGGAAAGATCGATCTCGTCACCGAAGCCGATCCGGTAGCCGAACGGCTCATCCTGGAGATCCTGCAGAGACAGACCCCGGAAATCCCGGTCCTGGGGGAGGAGATCGCCCGGGCGGAACCCAGGGGGCGCTACTGGCTGGTGGACCCCCTGGACGGCACCACCAATTACGCCCACGGTTTCCCCTGGTTCGGGGTTTCGGTGGCCCTGATGGAGGACGAACGGGTAATCGTGGGGGTGGTTTATCATCCCGTAACCGGGGAGATGTTCAGTGCCGTCCGCGGCCGGGGGGCCACTTTAAACGGTCGGCCCATTCGGGTCTCGGAGACCGCCGTTCCGGAGAAGGCCCTGCTGGCTACCGGGTTCCCCTACAACATCCACGATCATCCGGAGCCCGTGGTCTCGGCCTTTCGGGATTTCCTGGTCCGGGTACAGGGAATACGCCGGGCCGGAGCGGCCTCCCTGGATCTGGCTTATGTGGCCTGCGGGCGTTTCGACGGTTTCTGGGAACCGTTACTCAAACCCTGGGACACGGCGGCCGGGGTGCTCCTGGTGGAGGAGGCCGGTGGCCGGGTAACCGATTACCTCGGCGAACCCTATAACCCCTTCAAGAAACACCTGGTGGCCAGCAACGGCAAAATTCATGATTTTATGCTAAAATTAACCTGTAAGTACCTGCCGGAATGAGAGAGCACCTCACCTGTCCCCATTGTGGAAAGGCCATCGCCCGTTATCGCAATCCCTTCCCCACGGTGGATCTCATCATCGAAAGTGGAGAAGGCATTGTCCTTGTCCGGCGTAGGAATCCTCCTTACGGATGGGCCCTTCCGGGAGGATTCGTGGACTACGGGGAAAGTCTTGAGGAAGCCGCCCGGCGTGAAGCCCGGGAGGAAACCGGGCTTGAAGTAGAGTTGATCTGTCAGTTCTACACCTATTCCCGCCCGGGTCGCGATCCCCGCTTCCATACCATCACCACCGTATATCTGGCCCGGGCCGAAGGCCCTCCCCGGGGAGGAGATGACGCGGCCGAGGCCAGGATTTTCCCGCTTCACGAAATTCCCTGGGAGGAACTGGCCTTCGACCATGGCCAAATCTTGAAAGATTATCTTGGAGCCAGAGATGCTAAAGGAA
>JALWCD010000179.1:4953-7610 GCA_027036915.1 Thermodesulfatator sp.
ACTCCTGAAACAGGTGCCCTGCAAACCGAGGTTCCTCCTTGCAGATGATGAGGACGATGTTCGTTTCCTGCTAAAGGAATACCTCACCACGCTGGGGCTTACCGCCGAAGAGGCCCGCGATGGCCAGGAGGCCCTTCGGATCTTCGAAGAGAAGGGGCCCTTCGAGATCCTGGTGACGGATCTGGTTATGCCCGGACTCGACGGTCTCACCCTCATCCGCAGGATCAAGGAAAAAGAACCCGAAACTATGATCCTGGCCATGACCGGTTACGCCCGGGACTACGGTTACGTGGACGTGGTGGCCGCCGGGGCCGATGATCTCATCCAGAAACCCTTTTCCCTGGAGGAATTCGAGGCCCGTCTGGCGCGATTGCTGCGGGAATGGAAACTCAAGGAAGAGCTTCGGGCTCTTTCTATCCGGGATGCCCTGACAAACATCTTTAATCGTCGTTACTTTGAGGAACGGCTGGTCGAGGAGACCCATCGGGCCTTGAGGCAGGGCTACCCTCTCTGCCTCTTCATGATCGATGTGGATCATTTCAAGCTCTACAACGACACCCGGGGACACCAGGACGGCGATGTCCTTTTACAGTCTCTGGCGGAGATCCTTTGTCGCAGCACCCGGGAGAGGGTAGATCAACCCTTCCGTTACGGAGGGGACGAATTCGTGGTCCTTCTTCCTCACACCGATATCGAAGGGGCCCGAAAAGTGGCTGAACGCATCCTGAATTCCTTTCGAAAGGCCGGGTTCTCCCCCACCACCCTTTCCATCGGCATCGCCAGGCTCATTCCCCGGGAAAATGTGCGCCGGAGTGCGGATGACCTGGTTCGGCGGGCGGACGAGGCCATGTACCGGGCCAAACGCGCCGGTGGGGACCGGGTGGAAATCGATCCCGAGAGCCTGGAAGCTCAGGCCTGAGCCACCCGGATCACGTCCAGACGGGGGTTAACCCGCAGGATCTTGACCCGGATCTCCTCCCCGGTCCTGAGACGGCTACCCGGAGGAAGGGGCATCTCCACCGGCAACATGAAATCCGGAAGCAACACCCGGGCCCGGCGTTCGCCGGCCTCAAGCACCAGGGCCGGCACCACTCGCCCCTGAAAGTGGAGTTTCAGATACTTGAGGAGCCAGTAGCGATGGGTGCGGGAACGCACCTGAGCCGCGGTGGCCTGCACCTCCTCCAGGCGTAGAAGGAACTCCCGCAGGTCCTCCTCCCCGAAGGGGGGAGGCTCTCCGGCCAGATGGGCCGTGAGCTGATGCTGCACGATGAGATCCATGAGCCTTCGAATGGGAGAGGTAACCGTGGTGTAAGCCGGAAGCCCGAGACCATGATGGAATTCCGGGGCCAGGCCCAGCTCCCCCCGTACGAGATAGCGCAGCTGCTGGAAGGCCTTGACCAGATCCTCTTCCTCCCCCTCCTCGAGAATCCTTTCAAGAGGTTCCTTCTGGAACCGGTAAAGGGCCGGAATATTTCTTTCGGCAAGGAACTGTGCGGCGGCAAAGTTGGCCGCGATCATAAATTCCGCCACCAGAGTTCGGGCCGGAGTGAATTCCAGGCGTTCGAATCGAATCTGTCCGTCCTCTTCCACCCGCAAAACGATCTCCGGGAGGGTAACCGCGAAGGCCCCGGCCCGCCGGCGCCCCTCCGAAAAAGCCCTCGCCAGAAAGTAAAGCCTCTGCCAGAAGGGGTCTCCCTGTGCGATGAGGGCGTCCACCTCCTCATAGGTGAGCCGGCGGAAGACCCGGATGCGACTCAGGACTATCCGGTAGCTTCGCAGTTCGCCCTCCGGGGAAAACTCCAGCAGAAAGGAGACCGCCGGCCGGATCTCTCCGGCCCGAAGACTGAGCCGGTCCTCCGAAAGGGCGGGGGGCAACATGGGGATGGGGCCCTCCGGAAGATAGAGGGTGAGCCCCCGCCGCAGGGCCTCCCTGAAGGTGGCCGAGTCCGGAGAAACCACCGAGGCCACGTCCGTGATATGGACCCCCACCCGAAAACCGTCCTCAAGGACCTCGAAATGAAGGGCGTCGTCAAAGTCCCGGGTCTCCTCGGCGTCGATGGTAAAAGTTTCGAGAGAGGTGAGGTCCTCCCTGGGGCGAGCCTTCTCGGCCAGGTCTTCGACCTCGGCCAAGACCTCCTCCGGGAAGTCCACCGGGATGCGAAAACGCAGGATCTCCAGGTTCTCGTCCTCCCGGAAGACCCCGGCCTTCACCAGGAGTCTGAAGGGGGTTTCCGGGCCGGTGGCCTTAAGGCGAGCCAGGATCTCCTTGATCTCTCTGGCCTTCGGGGCCTCGTCCCCGAAGAGGCAATAGTCCTTAAGAGCCGAAAGGAAATACTCCCGCAGGTCCTCCGGCACCTCTTCGGCCAGTTCCCCCTGAAGCAGTTTCCCGAAGAAGACCTCCCCCAGATTAAGGCGCGTGAGTCTTTCCTCTTCCCGCCTGCGGGCCAGTTGTAACCGTTCCACCTCCTCCGGGCTGTGGACCGTTATCTGGCCGTCCCGCAGGCGAAAATAGATCTTGTCCTCCAGAACGGCCCTCACCAGGGCTGCGGCCTCGTCGTCGCCGCTCTCCGGGCCGAAATAAAGTTCGGCCAGCGCGTAAGGCTCGAAGACCCGGGCCTCCTCCACCACCAGCTCCCAGAGGGTGGGAAGGTCTATCT
>JALWCD010000180.1 GCA_027036915.1 Thermodesulfatator sp.
CTGATTTCCAAGATCACAGACCGGATTTTGCCCAAGATCAAGGAATAGCAAGCCCGTCCACTCAAAGAAAAATATTTTCTGCTTTGGATCGATTGTATTTTCTACAACATCCGGGAGGATGGCCAAGTAAGGAAGAAAGCCATCTATGTAGTTATAGGTATAGATCTTGAAGGCTACAAGGAAATTTTGGGTTTTTGGATAGACGGGACAGAGTCTAGCCGATTTTGGCTAGGAGTGCTCAATGATCTTAAGGCTCGGGGAGTAAGAGATGTCTTCATTTTTAGCGTGGATGGGTTAACAGGATTAGATAAAGCTATAAAGGCAACCTTTCCGAAGGCGGATATTCAGAGGTGTGTGGTACACCAGATCAGGAATTCTTTGAAATATGTTTCCTGGAAAGACAAAAGGGAGCTGGTCCGGGATCTCAAGAAGGTTTACGGGGCCCCTACACTTGAGGTAGCCGAAAGAGAATTTGAAGATTTTTCGGCCAAATGGGGCGAAAAGTATTCCCATGTGGTAAAGAGCTGGAAGGGGAATTGGGAGGCTTTAACGACGTTTTTCAGGTATCCGGTTGAAATAAGGCGGGTAATGTATACCACGAACATCATAGAGAGCGTAAACAGCAAATTTCGGAAGGCGACAGCGGGCAGGAGGGTTTTCCCGACGGAGGAGTCTCTGCTTAAGTGTCTATACATGGCGGCCACGGAGCTTGAGAGGAAATGGTGCCGCCCCATTAAGGATTGGCCTTCAATTTACACCCAGCTCTCGATTTTATTTGAGGACAGGCTATAATGGAATTTACACAAAAGGGTGGACAGTCCCAGTGTCTCAGGTAGCCCCAATCCACTTCTAAAGTTTCATTTTCGCCTATTTTGGCCATTACTTCCTCAAAGATTTTGAGGATGCCGATCACGAGCGCAATGGGGTCTTCGATTTCGATTGTAACAGTTTTCATGGTTTCCCTCCTTTTAGGGATTTTTCCAGGATCGGAAGGAAAACCTGGGCGACCTTTTCAGAGGCCGCCCGCAGGGCTTCGGTGTTAAGGTGGGCATAGATCATCGTGATCTGGATGTTATGGTGTCCTAGAAGTTCCTTTATGACTTGGATGGGGACTCCGGCCAGGGCCAACCAGCTTGCGAAGGTGTGGCGGAGATCATGCACCCTGATATCTTCCGGCAGGCCCGATTTTTCGAGAGCTTTTTTGAAGGCTAATCGAAATTTCCCGGGGCTGTGGGGAAAGACCCTATCCTCTCCGTTTCGAGAAGCGTAGCGTTTGAGGGCAAATCCCGATAGAGAGGATGGATGTTTTGAAAAACTTTTACGAATTCTTCAGGAGTTAAGTATCTCCACTTGCGCCTCTTTTCTTTTAAGGGCTTGACCCTAGCTATGGGATTTTCTTTCAGGTAGCCCCATTCCACAGCTTTATTGAGCATGTGCTTAAGCATAGTGATCTCCTTGTTCACGGTGGCGGCGGAGACGCCTTCTTGAAGGCGCGAAAGCCGGTATTGTTCCGCGAGCCGTGGGGTGATTTGATTGAGGAGTTTTTTACCGAAGACCGGTCCGAGTTTCTTCCATCGGTAGACTTTGGTTTCAAAGGACTCATTGTTCACCTTGCACCAGGCGGCGTATTTGGGCCAGAGTTCTTCCAGGGTGATTGGTTCGGTTTCTTCGATTTCACCGAAAACTTTTTGACGGATGAGGCGGCGTTTAAGTTCGAGTTCGAGGGCTTTGGCGGCTTTCTTGTCAGGCCCAACCTTTTTGCGGATGCGTCCCTCGGAGGTGTGTAGATCCACCCAGTAGTCGATTTCATCGAGGGTGTGTCCGCAGATGGAGCACTTTTTGACTTTCTCGGAGTTCTTGTAGTGGCATTTGGGACATTCTTTTTTCAGGGCCACCTTCCGTCCTCCTGGTGGTTTTATACGGAAGGTAGCCCCACGAAGTCAAAGTTGATAAAAACTGAATAAGGATGGTTATTCGGACCGGATTATGGACACCAATATGGACACCAAGGGGGATTATGAAGCAGGGGGTATCCCAAAACCCTTGAAAATTATGGCGGCCCCACCGGGACTCGAACCCGGGTCTCTGGCGTGAGAGGCCAGTATCCTAGGCCGCTAGACGATGGGGCCTTTGGCTATCTAATTAATAACTCCAGACAGACAATTGTCAATCCCTCTCCCGTGTTACTGCAAGGCGATTTTGTCACCCCTAATTGCAAAGCCAAAATGTCACCCCCCTCCTGGTAAAACCATAGGCTCGAATCCTCCTGCCGGAGG
>JALWCD010000181.1:0-1815 GCA_027036915.1 Thermodesulfatator sp.
GAATTATCTCGGCCTCTGTCCCTTCCATGCCGAGACCAAGCCCTCCTTTACCGTAAGCGAAGAAAAGCAGATCTTTCGGTGCTTCGGTTGCGGGGTGGGAGGGGATGTCATCGGGTTTTATATGCGGGTCTCGGGACTATCTTTTCCCGAAGCGGTAAGGGATCTGGCTCGCCGATACCACGTTCCCCTTCCCGAAGACCTGGGGAAAGATTCCTCGGAGGAGAAATTTCGGAAACTTTATGCCGCAAACGAGAAGGCGGCTCGATTCTTTCGCCACCTTCTGGAAAGCTCACCGGAGGCCGGGGTCGCCCGGGAACATCTGCGGGAAAGGGGTCTTTCGGCCGAAACCGTGAAAGAGTTCTTTCTGGGCTACGCCCCCAGGGAAGGCAGCGCCCTGGCCTCTCATCTGCGGCTCTCCGGGGTGGATCTTTCGGTGGCCGAGGAGGCGGGCCTGGTTCTTCGCCGGGAGGACGGTTCCTTTTACGATCGTTTTCGCGGTCGGCTCATTTTTCCCATCCGGAACTCCGGAGGAAGACTGGTGGCCTTTGCCGGGCGGGTGATCGGGGAAGGGGAGCCCAAGTATCTCAACTCCCCGGAAACCCCCATCTATCACAAGAGCCGTGTTCTTTACGGTTTGTACGAGGCCCGGCCTTACATCCGTGAGAAGGAAGCTGGCCTGGTGGTGGAGGGCTATTTCGACCTTCTGGCCCTCTGGGAGAGGGGGATCAGAAACGTGGTGGCCACCTGCGGGACCGCCCTTACCTCCGAGCATGCCCGGGTCTTAAAGCGCCTGGCCTCTGTCTGGTATCTGGTCTTTGACGGAGACGAGGCCGGACGCCGGGCCGCCTACCGGGCCCTGGGGGTCTTTTTCCGGGAGGGGGTCTTTCCGCGGGTAGTTTTTCTCCCCGAGGGAGAGGATCCGGACAGCCTGGTCCGCAAGGCCGGCGCCAAAGCCCTGGAGGATCTCCTGGGGAAGGCCTTTGAGCCTCTGAGTTTCCTGGTGGAATATCTGCGAGCGCGACATGCCCCCACGCCGGAGGGCAAGAGCGCCCTGGTGCGCGAGATCCGGGAGATCCTTTCGGGGATCCCTGACGCGGTGGCCCGTTACGAATATCTGCGGCGGTCAGCCGAAAAGCTTGAGGTCCCGGAAAGGTTCCTTCTTTCCGCCCGGGGGCCGGATCAGTCTTCCGCCTTCCGGCCTGAGACCGGAGAGCCCTTCGGAAAACTCATTCTCCAGACTCTCCTGCAATTCCCTTCCTGCGCGGCGGAGTTGAAACGTCTGGGGGTGGAGGAATTTCTTTCCGATGATCTTCAGCGCAGACTCTATTTTCGAATCCTTGAGGCCCTTGAGGAGGGGTATCAACCGGAGACCCTTTCTCTGGACGACTCCGAGCTTCAGGCCCTTTACAGCGAGCTTCTTTTCTCGCCCCTTCCGGAGGAACCGGAGGAAAAGATCCTAAACGAAATAAAAAGGGCCATCTTTCGTAAGCGTTTTCAGGAGCTGGAAAAGAAGAGACTCCTGGCCGAGATTCGGAAGGCGGAAAATACCGGGGAAAGACAAAACCTGGCGAGGCTCCTTAGGGCCTACGCCGAGCTTTGCCAGAAATCCTTAAATTGCCGCGGGGAGGGGGTCTATGAATCGTTCTCGCAAAGAAATTAAGGCTTTAGAACACGAGGGTTTGAGTTGTTTGCGGGAGATTGAGGAGGCTTACGGTTTTGATTCCAGACTGGAGGAGATCGAAGAAGAGGGTGGTTTCGATCCCGTCAAGTATTATCTCAAGGACATGGGGGACATTCCTCTTCTTTCCCGGGAAG
>JALWCD010000181.1:1825-2554 GCA_027036915.1 Thermodesulfatator sp.
CCCGGGAAGAGGAGGTCCGCCTGGCCCGGGAAATCGAGGAAGGCGAAAGGCAGGCCGTCCGGGCGACCCTAAAGTTCAGGAGTACCCACCGTCAGATAGCCGAACTTTTCGAGAAATTTTTACGGCAGGAGATCCGGGGTCGGGAAATCCTTCGGGATGCGGATGAATTCTCGGAGGACTCCGCCGGTGAGGAGGATGGCGGGCTGCGGGATTGGGCCCGGGAGGTGCAGGCCCTCTGCGAGCGGATCCTGAGCCATTGGGACCGGGTTCCGGAAGGGAAGGGGGCCCGACTTTCCCACTATCGGTCTCTGGGACGGTTGCGAGAGACCCTGGAGAACCGGCTTTTCGAAAGGCGTCTTTCCCGGAAATTCATTGAAGGCCTGTGTCGGGAGCCCCTGGCGGTGGGCTGTGAGCTCAGACGAGCGGAGAGGGATCTCAAGAACATAGAGGCTTCGGGGTATCGGCTGGCCGTCCTCATCCAGCATTTCATTCGCACCGATGGCGACTATGCCCGGGTGGAGGAGGTGGCCTCCAGGGTGGGTCTTTCGGCGGAAAGGTTTCTGGAGTTTCGAGGGCGCTACGAGAGGCTCCAGGATCTGCGTCGGGAGATTCCCCGGCGTTTCGGAGTCGGTCTTTCCCGATTTCGGGAGGTCCTTGCGGAGATCGAGGCCGGTCTCACCCGGGCCCGGGAGGCCAAGGAGGCTCTGGTCAGGGCCAATCTGCGACTGG
>JALWCD010000181.1:2564-5653 GCA_027036915.1 Thermodesulfatator sp.
CTCCGTGGCCAAGAAGTATGTGGGCCGGGGCCTGCCCTTTCTGGACCTCATTCAGGAGGGCAACATCGGCCTCATGAAGGCCGTGGAGAAGTTCGATTATCGCCGGGGCTACAAGTTCAGCACCTATGCCACCTGGTGGATCCGGCAGGCCATCACCCGGGCCATCGCGGATCAGGCCCGCACCATTCGTATCCCCGTGCACATGATTGAACTCATCAACAAACTGGTGCGCACTTCGCTTCGTTACTATCAGGAAAAGGGCGAGGAACCCACGCCCGAGATCCTGGCCCAGGAAATGGAGCTCCCGGTGGAAAAGGTCAAAACCATCCTCAAGATCACCAAAGATCCAGTTTCTCTTGAAACCCCGGTGGGAGACGATGAGGATTCACTGCTGGGGGACTTCATCGAGGACGAGATGATCCTGGGGCCGCACGAGGCCACCGAGGATCTTTCCCTGGTGGAGGAGGTCCGGAAACTCCTTTCCCTTCTCAGCCCTCGGGAGGAGAAGGTCCTCAGACTGCGTTTCGGAATCGGAGAAAAATACGAGCACACTCTGGAGGAGGTGGGAAAGGCCTTCGGGGTTACGCGAGAGAGGATCCGGCAGATCGAGTCCAAGGCCCTGCGCAAGCTCCGGCATCCCCACCGGAGCAAACACTTGAAGTATTACCTAACCTCCTGATTTCTTGACAAGAAAGGGGGCAGGGCTACATTAAAATTTTGAAGGTGGGCCTGTAGCTCAGCTGGTTAGAGCCACCGGCTCATAACCGGGAGGTCGGAGGTTCGAATCCTCCCAGGCCCACCCATTTCTAATTTCAAGATGGCGGTTACGGTCGAGGACATATGTGACTATATCGAAAGCTGGGCTCCGGCTTCCTGGGCGGAGGAGTGGGACCGGGTCGGCCTTCAGTTCGGCTCCCTCAGAGCCCCGGTGGAGCACCTGGGTCTGGCGCTTGAGCTTACGCCCTCCGTGGTTTCCTGGATGATTTCCCGGGATGTGGATTGTCTGTTGACGCACCATCCGGTTTTCTTCAAACCTTTAAGGAGGTTGCTGGCCGAGGATCCCTGGGAGGGTCTCATTCTGGAGCTTATTCAAAAAGGTAAGACCGTAATTGCCTATCACACCAATCTGGATGCCGCCCCGGAGGGGGTTACGGAGGCCCTGGCCCAGGCCCTCGGGCTGCGGTGTGAAGAGGCTTTGCGACCTGTGGCTCCGGATTTGCCCGGCGTGGGGCTTGGTCGGGTGGGGAGGTTGCCCGAACCACAGAAGATTTCCGAGATAGCCCGTAAACTTTCCCGGATTATACGGTCTCCGGTATCCTGGGTGGGGGAGGATCGGGAGGTGTGCCGGGTGGCCCTCTGTGCGGGCTCGGGCTGGGATCTCTGGCCCGAGGTCTTGTCAAAAGGGGCGGAACTATTTATAACCGGGGAGGTCAAACACCACGCCGCCCGGGAGGCCGAACTGGCAGGGGTGGGCCTTCTGGTGGCCGATCATTTCGCCATGGAGAACTTTTTCTGGAGACAACTGGCGGGGAGGCTTTCCGGCCGGTTTCCCGGTCTCAGGGTGAGTTTCTTTGAAGATAAAAGTCCTTTCAGAACACTTTTTGACCAAGGAGGATGAGGTGCGGGAGGAAATCGCAAACCTTATCAGGCTTCAGGAGATAGATCTCAAGATCCTGGAGATCGAAAGGCGTAAAAATGAGCTTCCGGACTCTCTGAGACAGGCGGAAGAGGCCCTGAGGGAAAAGAAAGGCCGGTTCGAGGAACTCTCCCGGAGACTCGAGGAGTTGATCCTCAAGAGAAGGACCGAGGAGGAGGAACTCGAGGAGGAGTATCAGAGGCTGCGCAAGACCCAGACCCGGTTGATGCAGATCCGGGGGAGCCGGGAATACCAGGCCCTTCTTCGGGAGATCGAGGAAATCAAAAAGGCCAACAAGCAGCGGGAGGAGAATCTTTTAAAGCTTATGGAGGAACAGGAAAACCTCAAGAAGGAAGAAGAGGTTCTTCGGCAGGAGATTGAGGAACTTGAAAAGCGGGTGGCTGAAGAGAGGGCCCATTATGAGGCTCAGTGTCAGAAACTGGATCAGGAAAAGGCCGGGTATTTAAAGGAGAGGGAGGCCCTGGCCAGGGCCGTGCCCCAGAATCTTCTTTCCCGTTACGAGTTCATCCGGGAGCGGCGCGGGGGGCTGGCCATTGTAGCCGTGGAAAACGGGACCTGCGAGGGCTGTCACATGCATATCCCGCCTCAGCTTTTCAACGAACTCCAGCGCGACGACCGCTACTACGAATGTCCCCTGTGTCGTCGTTTGATTTATTACAAAAAAATTTATTTTCCGGAGGCTGAGGAAGGCGAGGGGCCTCCGGCTGAAGAATAGACGCGAAGGGCGTGCCCCCGGCGATAGAAGGGCTCGATCACACTGATAAATTTAAGTCCCTCTCTGTGTAGAGGAAAATCCTTCCGTGTCTCCTCCAGGATGATTCCCGGGGGATATGGCGGGCCCTTAAGCAACGGAACCGGACCACCGTGGTAAAAGATAAGAAGATAGTTTTCCCGTTTCAAAAAATAGACCCGGGGATAGGAGAGATAGGGTTGGGCCTTCTTTACCGACGAAAACCGCAGGGCATTTCCCCAGGTTTCTAAAAGAAAAGATCCGCTCAGGAGGGCAAGGGAGAGCGCAAGGAAGGCCTTTTTAAGAAGTTTTTCTCTCTCCTCAAACCATTCCGCAGCCGAGATCCCTAAGGAGACGGCGAAGAAGGGATAGAGAGAAAGGAGGTACTTGCTGAACTTGGCGGCGGTAAAGCTAAGAAGCACAAGGGGTACAAGCCAGGAAAGGAATACAAAGAGTCTTCGGGCGTCCGCAAGATGAACCCTGACGAAGGCCCTGATTCTTAGAAGAAGGAGACTTTTCGGGAGAAAACCGAGGAAAAGGGCCCCGGCGTAGTGGTAGAAGGGGTCGCGTTTTCCGATGGCAAGCCTTCCCAGAAGGTCTTCCCGCACGAATTCGGAAAAATCGCCTCCATTAAGTCGCAGATAGACTGCAAGGTACCAGAGGAGGACCGGAAGGACGGAAAGAAGGAGCCCTGCCGGATGG
>JALWCD010000181.1:5663-15726 GCA_027036915.1 Thermodesulfatator sp.
GCTTTAGGGCCTTCCGGTTTTTGCGAATTAAGGCGTAGGCAAGGGGTGGGGCAAGAGCGAGAAGGATAAAGGGGCCCTTGGTGAGGAGGCCCAGGGAGAGAACGCAAAAGCAAAGGAAAAGGTTTTTGCGCCCTCCGGTTTCAAGGTATTTGAGGCTGAAATAGAGGTAAGAGACGAAGAAGAGGGCAAGGAGCATTTCCAGTTCCACCCGGTGGGCGAAGAAATAAAAGCGCGGGGCGGAAAGGAGAAAGAGCACGGAAATAAATGCGGCAAGGCCTCCGGAAAGCTCTTCGGCCAGGCGAAAGGTGATGAGGAGCACAGCCAGCGCCGCAAAAAGGGAGGGAAGACGCAGCACGGGTTCGCTTACTCCCAGAGGAAAGGCTAAAGCTCCCGCAATCCAGGTGTGAAGCGGGGGTTTGGTGACATAGGGGGCGCCGTTCAGGTGCGGGATGAGCCAGTGGCCGAACCTTACAGCCTCCTGCACGATCTCCGCCCGCCGGGCCTCCTGCACGGAGGTAAGGGGAAGGAAGAGCGGCCCGAGATAGAGAAGGGCCAGGATCACAAAAATGATCTTTTCCTCTCTTGACATGTGAGATACTATATCCCGCAAGATTGAAGCACCCAAATCCTTCCGGACTCAAAAATGAGAAAAGGCGAAAAGACGGGCCTCCCTCTGGTAGCCCTCTTTGCGGCCGGGGTGATCCTCTTTCTTTTTTTAAATCTCGGCGAACGGCCGCTCTGGGGGGTTGAGGGTCGCTGGGCCGAAGGGGTGCGGGAGATGATCTTAAGGAGCTCTTGGTGGATTCCCACCATAAACTGGGCTCCTCACATCACCAAACCCCTCATCCCCTACTGGCTCATAAGGGCCTCGGCGGAACTCTTCGGGGGCCTTAATGAATTCACGGTGAGGCTTCCCGTAGCTCTCTGTGGGCTTTTAACCCTTGTCGCCTTTTACGCCCTTGCCCGGCGTTTCCTTGAACCTTTTTGGGCCCTTACCGCCACCGGGATGCTTGCCACCTCCTGGGGGGTTGCGGCCTATGCCCGGGTGGCCCAGAGCGAGATCTATCAGCTTTCCGGAATCGTCTCCGCCCTTGCTTTTTACTTTTACGGGCGTGAGAAGCGGAGCTTTCCGCTTTATCTCGGTTTCTGGCTTTCGGCGGTCTTTGCGGCCCTATCCAAGGGGCTTCCGGGGCTTGCGGTGCCGGTGCTGGTAGCAGGAATCGACACCTTACTTTATACCCGAGGGAGACATTTAAACTTTAAGGCCTTTCTTGCGGCAGGCCTGGCCCTAACTCTTTACCTTGCCCACTACTACGCGCTCTCTAAAGCCCTTAAAAGCGAGCTTCCCTTTCACCTTTTCGTGCGAGAAAACCTGCTTCAGGCCGTATCCCCCTACGACAATCGCGAGCCCTTTTATGTCTATTTTTATTATGTCCCCGTGCTCCTTCTTCCCTGGACCTTTTTTTTCTTCTGCGCTCTTGTCTGGGCGGTGAAGAAACGCCTTTCCCTTTCCGAAAAGGAGCGCCTGGTGCTTATAGCCATGGGGGCCATCTTCCTGCTCTTTACCTTAGCCCGGGCCCGCCGTTCCTACTATATCCTCCCCATCCTACCTTTCTGCGTGCTCTTGACCACCCTTTATCTCCGGGAGGCCGTGCGCCACCCTGACCGCTTAAGCCGTATTGTCTTTTACGCCTACGGTATCCTTACCTTTCTTCTCGGGCTTGCCCTTCTTCCGGCTCCCCTTCTCTGGCCTCTTCTGGGGTTTTCGGCGGAAAAATCCGGGCTTTCCTTTGCGGTAACGGCTGCGGGCCTTCTCGTCCTTTCCGCCCTCATCTGGTGCATGCTGCGTTCCACCCCTCCTTGGGGGCTCATTTTAGCCTATCTCGTGCTCTACATCCTGGGGCTTTCCGTGCTCACCCCGGCCCTTACTCCCCCCTCGGAAAAAGTCTTCGGTCGGGCCCTCTCGGCCCTTTCCCGCAGGACCGGGGAGACTCCCTGCGCTCTGGGTAAGGTCTCGGCCAACCTCTATTTTTATCTTTCTTTCCCTCACAAGGTCCCGGTCTTTCCTTTGCTCAGGGACCTTCCCCCCTCCTGCCGCCTTGTCTTTTTCCGGGAGTCGTTCTATAAGAAGGAAACCTCGCTGGGAGAAAAACTGGAGGAACGAACCTTGAAAATTTATGGTTTAGAAGGGGTTTATCTTTCCAAGGATTCTAATAAAAATTACTTGCTGGCCGCGCCTTATGATTTGAAAATAGAATCTCCTTTCAGACCTTACCCATGGAACCGATAAAAATAGCCTTTATAGGTTGCGGAAAAGCCGCCACGCGGCACCGGCGCATCTTTCGGGAGCTTCCGGAAGTCCGGGTAGTGGCGGTCGCGGACCTTGATTCGGAAAAGGCCCGGGCCTTTGCCGAAGACCTTTCCGCAAAGCCCTATACCGACTGGCGGAGGATGCTTGAGGCCCACCCGGAGGTGGAGGTGGTGGACATTGCCGTGCCCTCCGGGCTTCACGCCCGGGTGGCTCTCCCGGTGATGCGCGAATACGGAAAACACGTGCTCCTTGAAAAACCCATCACCCTCCTTATTTCCGAGGCCCGGGAGATGGCGGAGACCGCCCGCAGGTTCGGGCTCAAACTGGTTACCGTGTATCAGAACCGGTTCAATCTGCCGGTGAAGCTGGTGCGGGAGGCGCTTCTTTCCGGGCATCTCGGGAAACCGGTGCTTTTTTCTGCCCGGTTTTACTGGTGCCGCAGGCAGGACTATTACGACAGCGCGGCCTGGCGCGGGACCTGGGCCCTTGATGGCGGGGCGCTTGCCCAGCAGGGAGCCCATCATGTGGACATGCTGCGCTGGCTGGCCGGCGAGGTGGAAAGCGTGTATGCGGAGATGGCCACCCGGCTGAGTCGTCTTGAGGCCGAGGACATCCTGGTGGGGACGATCCGTTTCAAGAACGGGGCCCTCGGGACCATTGAGGCCACCACCTGCGCCCGGCCCCGGGATCTCGGGGCGGAGCTTACCATTCTCGGGGAGCGGGGCTCGGCCCGGATCGGAGGCTTTGCCATGAACGAGATCCTGGATCTCGCCTTTGAGGACGGCTTTCCCCCGGCGGAGGTCCTTGAGGCCCACCGGAAAAACCCCGAGGACCCTTTAGGTTTTGCCCATCGGGAATGCTTAAGGGCGGCTTTGAGGTATTTTGCCGGGGAGCCCCCGGACCCCCGTCTGTGTCTTCCTGAGGAGGCCGTGGCCTCGCTTGAGCTTATTCAGGCCCTTTACGAGTCCGCCGAACGGGGGGAGCCGGTGCGCTTCCCCTTTGAGCCGCAAAAATCAAGGCTGGGAAAAGGGGTTTAACCATGGGAGTTCCGCTCCTTGATCTCAAACGCGACTGGCCGGAAATTCGCGAGGAGGTGGAGGCCGGCTGGCGGAGGGTCACCGAGTCCATGCGGCTTTTAAACGGGGAGAATCTTCTGGCCTTTGAGGAGGAGGTGGCGCGGTTTTTCGGGGCCCGGTTTGCCTACGGAGTGGGTTCCGGGACGGAGGCTCTCTGGCTTGCGCTTCTTGCCTGCGGGATCGGCCCCGGGGACGAGGTCCTGATCCAGGCCAACGGGTTCGTGGCCGATGTGGAGGCCGTGGTCTGGGCCGGGGCGCGGCCGGTGCTGGTGGAGGCTGAGGAGGAATTTTTCGGGCCGGACCCGGAGGCCGTGGCCCGGGCCATAGGCCCGCGCACCAAGGCCCTGATCGTGGTCCACATGTACGGACACCCGGCCCGCATCGAGGAACTCCTCGAGATCTCTCGCCGTCACGGTCTCGTCCTCATCGAGGATGCCTCGCATGCCCACGGTGCGGAATATAAGGGAAAAAAGATCGGGACCTTCGGTAAGGTGGGCTGTTTCAGCTGCGGGCCGGTCAAGAATTTAAACGCCCTGGGGGACGCCGGGTTCGTGCTTACCGACGACGAGGAGGTAGCCCACCGCCTGCGCTACCTCCGGGTGCACGGCCAGGTCAGGAAAAACGAACATGCCTTTTACGGCTTTAACAGCCGGCTCGATGAGCTTCAGGCCGTGGTCCTCAGGGCGAGACTCAAGAGCCTTTTGGAGAAGAACACCCGCCGGCGGGAGATCGCCGGAATCTACCGGCGCGAACTCTCGGGGATCGCGGACCTGAGACTCCCTCCGGAGGACGGCCCGGAGCGCAAAAGCGTCTATCACCGGTTCGTGGTCTTTACCCCCCGTCGGGACGAACTTCAAAGCCATCTTAAGGAACGGGGGATCGGAACCGGGATCTATTATCCGGTTCCGCTTCATCGGCAACCGGCCTGGCGGGCCGCGGGTTTTCCGGAGCTTCCGGAGGGGAGCTTTCCGGTGGCCGAAAGACTCTGCCGGGAGGGGCTGGCCCTTCCCATGTTCCCCGAGATGACCGAGGCCGAGATAGAGGAAGTGGTGGCCGCGGTAAAGGCCTTTTTCGCATGATCTCCGTAGTTATTCCGGTTCACAACGAGGAGAAAAACATAGAGCCCCTTTATGCGGAGCTGGTTTCCGCGCTTGAGAGTCTCGGCGAGCCCTTCGAGATCATTTATGTGAACGACGGAAGCACCGACGGGACGGGCGAGGTTTTGCGGAGGCTAAAGAGTCGCGACGCGCGGGTCCGGGTCCTTGAGATGGACCGCAACCGGGGCGAGGCCGCGGCCCTTACCGCCGGGTTCTTCCACACCCGCGGGGAGATCGTGGTGAGCATGGACGGCGACGGCCAGAATGACCCGGCCTATATCCCGGAGATGGTGCGAAAGCTCCGCGAAGGGGGCTACAAGGTGGTCTCCGGCTGGCGTATGAAACGGAAGGAGCCGCTCCTTACCCGGCGTATTCCTTCCTGGATCGCCAACCGCCTCATCGGTCTTGTTACCGGGGTGCGGGTGCATGACAACGGCTGTAGCCTCAAGGTCTATCGGGCAGAGGTGGTGAAGAGGGTGCAGATCCCGCACGGGTTTCACCGTTTCATTCCGGCGATCTTCGGGGTCAAAAACCACGAGGTAGCCGAGGTCCGGATCGTGGACCGCCCCCGCCGCTTCGGAAGGAGCCATTACGGTTTGAGACGCACCTTTGAAGTTCTTCGCGAGCTTCTTACCATCCGGTTTGTGCAGGGAGATAGGACAAAAAAGAAGAGGTTTCTGGCAGTTCTTTTTCTATTGCTTTTTGTTCTGTGGTTTTCCTGCTTTTTTTCTCTTCGGTCACACCTTTCAAAATTCTGGCTCTTTATCCCGGGATTGGGACTGGTCGCGATATTGGGAGTGATTTACCGTAACTTTCGCCGCTTTGAGCGTGCTCAGAAGGAGGGGGTTTTTGTCGTTCGTGAAAGTTAGTCGTGTTTTTTTCTTAGTGGGCTATGCCGCACTCTGGGTTTCTCTTTTTTTTAAACATACCCGTGGTTTATGGTATGCAGGAGACCTTTGTTTGCTCCTTTTCCTTCTGACTCAGAGGAAGGCACTCTCATCTTTATTTAGATTGAAAGACAAAGATCTGCGATTTTTGGCTGCGGTATGGGGCCTATTTTTATTTTTTTTGCTGGGCGCGGTCTTTTATAGCCCTTACCCTTCAGCCTCTCTGGATGCATTTTTGTTGAATTATTTTTTCAATTTTGTTCTCTTTCTCGGTCTCGTTATCCTCTGTTTGAGGGGAGAGACCCCGGAGGAATATCAATTTTTGTGGATCGTTCCTCTTCTGATCAATATGGGAGCTAATCTTTATTACTTGATCTTTTCTATTGGTAGATGTCATTATGACTTTTTCTGTCTTCTTATGGCAGGTATGAATTTAATGAAGGACTCTCTTTTCCAGGGTCTGGTAGTTACTTCTCCGGTTTATGTGTTTGGTTTTTTCTTTTTTGGGGTTCTGTTTTTTAAAATACGGTCCAGGGCGCGTTATTTTCTTGCCGGCCTTTCGCTTATGGATCTGGGTTTTCTTCTATGGTTTGGCCGAAGGGCCGCCCTTCTCGGTATTTTTTGCGGTCTGATGGTCCTTTTCCTGTGTTTTCCCCACCGGGGAGTGAGACTTCTTTCTTTTGGATTCTGGATTTTGTTGTTGAGCCTTCTTATCGCTCTCTGGACCACGCCTTACGGCCGAAAACTTCTGTTGCGTTCAGAAAAGATTTCTCTACTTCTTTCTGGAGACTATCAGGCTTTTCCCCGGGCCGGCTCCCTGGGGGAGCGGCTTTATATCTGGCCGATATACCTCAAAGAGGCCCTCCGGCACCCTTTAAAAGGTATGGGGCTTGGAAGAAGGGTCCAGAAGCGGGTTTGGTTTAGAGAAAAAAAGGAAATCGCACCGCAAGAGCACGCCCATAATCTATTTTTGAATTTATGGCTTCAGGCAGGCCTGCCCGCCATGCTCTGCTTTATGTACCTTTACGGCTGGATCTTCCGGAAGGCTTATGTTCTGGGGCGTTTTGAGGGATCTTTGATGGGCCTTTCCATGACAGGGTTCCTCACGGCCTTTTTAGTGATGTCTCTTTTTGAGGGCCTTGAGGAGCAAGCCCGCTTTGTGCCCTTCTGGATGGGGGCCGGACTTACGTTCGGGTATTACCTTCGTTCCAGGATCTTTAATGAGCTACCAGGGGACTACGATTGAGCCAGGCCGAAAGGATATAGAGACGTACCACCAGGTTCTTCAGACGACGATAGCGAACGGGGTGGCGCTCAATCCTGGTCATGAGGGTATTCAGGACTTCCTCAACCCCCTGACGATTCCAGTAAGGGCAGCTCAGTATCTCCTCTCGGACCCTGCCTGGTATTTTTTGTAAAAAGGTGAAGGCGTCAAACCCATACGAGTACTTTCCCAGGGCGTCGCTGTCAAGGCCCAGCCTTTCTTTTAAAATCTTTCGCAGGAGGAGTTTATTCCTGAATCTACGGCGATCAAAAAGATATTTTTCCGGAAGACGGGCACAGTAGGCGGCCACTTCCTCATCGGCCCAGGGGAAGATGAGGTTGCATCCAAAAACTTCGGCAAAGTTGCGTGCCTTACGCATTACCAGCTCAAATTCCAGATTGGGCCCCCACACGTCAGCCTTCAGATCGAAATAATCCCAGCCCTTTCTTTCCTGGTCTCCTTTTTTCCAGTAAGGAAAGACGGGCCTGGCTTCCGGGAAGATGTGTCGGGCATCTCTATAAGTGAAGCCCCAGGGCCCGGCCATCTCGCAACGGGTTACGGCTATGCGCTGTAAGGGGTTTCCGGTGGGAAGGCGATCTGCTATCGGCCTCAAAAAGGTGAGGTAAGGATATATTTTCTGCCGCCGATATTCTATTTTACGGGGCACATGCCCCAGATAAACATCGTTTCCGCTGCCATCTATAATGTTACTGCCCTCAAAATCCAGTATCAGGCCATAAAAAGGGTAAGCTAAGGAGGTCCCGTCCACACAGGGAAGAGGAACGGCGCCCAGAAAACTTTCCAGGGCCTCAATATGCTTACGGGAAAGGTTTTCCGGGACAGGGAGTTTCCGGTGCCTTAATCCCAGTTTACGGGCAAAATGCGCCGCAAGCTCGCTTTCATCTTTCCGATCTCCGGTATGAAGGGTTACACAAATGGTTTCCCGGAGACCGGCTTCGGCTAAGGCTAAAGCAATGGTATTGCTGTCTTTACCTATACTTTGAAAGAGATAAACGGGACGATCCTTTTTTAATCGTTTGAGCACCGCCCGGGCTAAAAGTCTGAGAAGATGATCTTCGTCCGGGACCTTTTCCGGGTCTCGTCGGGCATTGAAAAAGGGAAACTCGTGATCGAAGTCCAGGTAAAGGCGACCTTCTCGGACTGTAATCCTTACGCGGTCCCCGATATTAAGGACCCAGAGGTTCTGGAAAATGGTTCGGGGGGTGGGGATGGCGCCACTCTGGAGAATGAAGGAAATCCCGATGGGAGATACTTTCAGGGGTTTTTTCACCCTGGGATCGTGTAAAAGGGCCCGAAGGGAGTGAGAAAATAGCAGATAGCGCCGATGTTCGGGAAGGAAAAGATAAAGAGGAAAATCTCCGGCGAGGGGCCCCCGGAGTTCGCAGGGGGTATCTTCCGGGGTGATGCTTTTTACCATCTGGCCGGGGCCGGAAGATTCGGTTACCTTTTCTTCCATGACTCAGTCTTTAGCCCTGGTTATAGACAAACCCGAAAGAAGCGGAGCCTACCGACCTTATATTTTACAGGCCCTTGAGGAAGTCGGCTATCGTCCGGTAGTTGTGGTCCTGGAAGGCCCTGCCGAACGCTGCCGTCTTCATGGAAGGTTTCCCGTAATAACTCTGAACTTAAGCCCTTCAGTGTACCGGCGATTTAACCCCCGTGTGATGGCTGTTCTGGGGCGTACATTGAAGGATCACGGGATCCGCCTGGTCTGGGTTCAGCGTTATCGTCCCTGGGTCTATCTTTCTTTGTTGAAAAAGTTTGGACGCTCCCGGGACTTCGGGCTTCTTTTCCACGTGGTAAACCTGGGATACTTCCGGAAATTTGTCCGCAGACAGGTATTGCGTTTTCTGGGAAAGGAAACCGATCTCTGGGTGGCCAACAGCGAGGAGGTTAAGGGAGATCTTGAGGGGCTCTGCGGTATAGCTTCTTCCCGGCTCAGGGTCATCTGGAACGGAGTGGATATAAGTCGCTTTGAGCCCAGATGCTCTCGGCAGGAGGCCCGGCGTCGGTTTGGGTTGCCGGAGGATTCTTTTATCGTGGGGATGATTGCCCGTTTCCGCAAAGAAAAGGATCAGGAAGGCCTGATAGAAGCGATTTTCAGGCTGTGTAGAAGGGGAAAACAGGTCTTTCTGGTTCTGGCTGGAGGGGGACCTAAGGAAAGAAAGCTTCGGGAGGAGGTGGCTAAAAAGGGCCTTCAGGATCGGGTGAGGTTTTTTCCCTGGGTGCCTTCCGAAGAGATTCCCTATCTCCTTCGAGCCTTTGATGTCTTCGCCCATCCTTCCTGGAAGGAGGGCATGCCCAATGCGGTCTTGGAGGCCATGGCCTCGGGCCTTCCCGTGGTGGTCACCGATGCTCCGGGTGTTCCGGCCATTTTTAAAACCTCCAGACGCTTCGGCTTCATGGTCCCCAGAGGTCAGGTGGAAGCCTTAACCCGGGCTCTGCGGGAGCTTTATGAAATGCCCGAAACTGAGCGAAAAGAGATGGGGCGCGAGGCCCGATTAAGAGTGGAAGAAGCTTTCACCATGGAAAAGATGTGTAAACATTTTGTGGAGGTCTTTCGGGAACTTGCCCGGGGCCGACGGCATGCTTGAAGGACTGGTGGTGGAAGATCTATCCTCTTTTACCGTTTTTGCCCGGGAAAAAGACCAGTTAAGATGGGTGAAAGACCTTTTGCAGGATTTTGGGCCTGAAAGAGAGCTGAAACGCACGCCAAAGAGCCTGATTTTTCGCAAATCTCTTGCGGGCCGGGTTTTATTTGTCAAGGCCTATGCCAGAGGTCGGGGCTTTAGACGATTAGCGGAATTTTTTAGGGTGCCCAGGGCTTTAAGGGTTATGGCTAACTATTTGAGTTTTTCTTCCGCCGGATTTCTAACTCAGGTGCCTCTGGGGGGATGGGTACTGCGGGGAGGTTTTTTCTCCTGGGGTTCGGGGCTGGTTTTTGACTGGCTTCCCCCGGAGAAAAAGGCCTCGCAAGTTTTTCTTCGGATCCTGGCCTCTTCGGAGGATCCCGAACCTTATCTCCGGCTCCTTCTGCTCTACCTTCGCAGGATGCACGAAGCCGGTTTTTATCTTCGCGACCCCAAGGTCAGCAACTTCTTTTGCCTGCCGGAGGGCGTGCTGCTGGTTGATCTGGACTCTCTAAAACGTTTCCGGGGAAAGGTCCCCTACGGAAAGCGCCGGCGGAACCTAGAGGTGCTGGCCCGATCCCTTGAAAGACTGGGGCTGACCGGGGCCCTGGAAATGGTTGTTTCATTATATGAAAAGTTGCTCCCTCAGGGAGAGGAAACTTGAAGGTTGTATACCTTGCCGGTGCAGGACGCTCGGGAAGCACTCTTCTGGATCTTTTGCTGGGGCAGGCCTCCGGGGCGGTTTCCGTGGGTGAACTGCGTCAGCTCTGGAGGTTA
>JALWCD010000181.1:15736-23431 GCA_027036915.1 Thermodesulfatator sp.
ATCTGGAAGTTAGGATTGGAAGGGGCAGCCTGTAGCTGTGGAGAGGCTCTTCAGAGATGCCCTTTTTGGTCCGAGGTATTAAAGGAGGCTTTCGGACGAATCTCCCCGAAAGATGTGCGGGAGATAATAACCATTCAGAAACTTCTGGAAAAGATGCCCTGGGTAAGACGTTCCGGATTGGAGGATTTTTGGCGGCGCCATCAGGAAAAGTTTGAGTACTATCGAGACCTTTTGTCGGCCCTTTATCAAGCTGTTGGCAGGATTTCCGGAGCGGAGTTCGTGATAGATTCTTCCAAATGGCCTACTTATCTAAGAGTTTTCCATGAAATGGCGGGGATTTCGGTCTTCGTAATTCATCTGGTAAGAGATAGCCGGGCAGTGGCCTTTTCTTGGCAGCGCCGCAAGTTTGATCCCGCCCGAAGGAAACACATGAAAATCCATCATCCTTTTACCGCGGCCAGGATGTGGCTTGTTTTAAACCTGGCCGTTCACCGGATGATCCGTTATTACTCTTTTCCCTATTTTCGTCTTCGTTATGAAGATTTGATGCGGAACCCGGTTTCTATGTATGAAAAATTCACAAATTTCCTTCAGGGCTTAGGCCGGCCGCATATTTCTGGAACTGGAGAGTGTATATCTCTGACAAACTCTTTTCATCTGGTAGGGGGTAATCCCATGAAAATGGAGGTTGGTCAACAATTGCCTTTGAGACTTGACGAAGAGTGGCGGGAGAAGATGTCCTGGAGGGACCGCTGGCTGGTTACCTTTGTCACCTGGCCTCTTCTTTTTCGTTACGGCTATCTTTAAGTCTATACACTTGCAATAGAGTTCTCCGGGCCCTGATGCGGGCTAAAAATTGCAGGTCAGGATGAGTTAAGTCTTTAGGGGTGATTAGATAATCACAATCTTTCCATTCTTCCGGATGAGAAACCAGCCTTACCGTTTGGACCCAGGCCATTTTGTATTTCAGGTAATAGGTAATGTGCGGGGTATTTACTCCGTAATCACAGAGCACTACGTTTTTTGGCAATAGGGCTTTGATCTTACGGGCCGCGGTAAGATAGTGGCTACGGTGGCGGGCCTGATAGGGAAAATAGGTAGCGGCAAAGGAGATTTTGGCCAGAAACAGGAAAAGGAAGAGTCCCCATACTTTGGCTCTGGCCCCGCGAAGCCTGAACCACAGGCCGACCTCCAAGACCAGGGCGGCCAGGAAAAACAGAGCCAAAGGATTTTCTGAGAGGTAAAGGTGTCGCCAGCTCAGGGCTACGAAGACGGGTACCGCAAGGGCCGTGGCCCCAAGTAAAAATTTGAGAGGCATTTCTATCCGTGCCGGGATTTTCTGTTCCTTCAGGACTTGATAAAGAGGAACGGTTGCCAGAAAGGTCAAACCACCTGCGGTGGGCAGCAAATACCTCAGTCTCGTTCCAGGGAGAAACCAATAGATCGGAAAAGAAAAAGCCAGGAAGCAAAGACTATAAAGGGCGAGATTTTTCACTCTGGCCTCCAGATTTTCTCTGAAACGGGAATGGGTCCATCCTGAAAGAAAGAGGATCCAGGGCAGGTGCCCCTGGAGATATTCCAAGGGGAACTTCAGAAAATGTCCCCAGAAGCCTGAGGGTTCAAGGGAATTTTTTTTGCTCAGATACTCCCCGAACCAGGCCTGAAAAATGGTCTGGATTCCCATCCTTTCGCTTGCCGGAAGAAACCAGAGGGCAAAGATGAGACCAAAAACTGTAAGTCCCAGAAAATGAAAGGGGGAGAGGACCGCTTTAAGGCGTTTTCTGAAAAATAGATAGGGAAGGATGGGGGTATAGAAAAAAAACAGGGCCTGGAAGGTTTTGGTCAAAGTGGCGAGGGCCGAGAATCCGAGGCCCACCATCCAGGCCGGAAAAGGCCGCTCCCGGATCTCATGAAGATAAAACCAGGAAAAGACCGAGACGGTGACAAGAAGGGTGTAGGTCATGTCTATTTCGGCCCGGCAGGCCTTATCCAGTACCTCGGGAAGGGATAAAAAGACAAGGCCCGGAAGGACCCAGAGGAGACCCGGGGGTTGCGCTATAGCCCGGAAAAGCAGGGCCAGGAAGAGGGCGCAGAGGGTGGCCGCGGTGACTGAAGAGAGCCGGGCCACGAACTCGGAATGACTCCCGAAGGCTTTAAAAAATCCGATGAGCACCCAGTTGTAGCCCGGAGGTTTTAGGAGATAGGGGCGGCCTTCGATGTAGGGGATGAGGTAATCCCCTCGTTCCATCATTTCAAGGGCGGCCACCGCCCTACGGGCGGCCTCTCCCTGAAACTCCCTTTCCCAGAGGAAGGGGAGGTTTAGGGCCAGGGAGTAAAGCACGATAATGATTACACCGGTCAGGAGGTGCCGTTTATCCATAGAGGTAACTCTCCAGTAATTTTAGCATTTTACGGGTTCGGGTCGGCCAGTCAAACCTTCGGGCCCGAACCAGGGCCTTATGGGCCAGGGTGCGGGCGAGTTTCTCGTCCTGAAGGAGGAGCCTTATTTTTTGGGCCAGGTCTTCTGGATCTCCGGGGCGAAAAAGAAGAGCCTCCCCCTCTTCCACCTCCTCCCGGATGGAGGGAAGGTCGCTGGCCAGAATGGGGCGTCCGGCCCCGAAGTATTCGTAAAGTTTCTGGTGAGCCACGAAGGGGTGTTTGCCCGCAGCCTCTGCCGGAAGAACCAGAATATCCGCCCTAAGCAGCCAAGCCCGTACCTCGGCCGGGGTAAGATGACCGGTGAAATGTACCCTCTCCGGGATTTTAAGTTTTCGGGAAAAATCTCGCAGCCTGGCCCGATCTTTTTCGCGCCCCCCTACCACCACCAGATGAGCCCGCGGCACCCGAGCCAAGGCCTCAAGGAGGGTTTCCACCCCCTGGCCGGGATAAAGCTGACCGGTGTAAACCAGAAGCGGGGGGTCGTTTCTACCCGCATAAGGCTCTTCCACCATGACCTCTGAGGCCAGGGGAAGGTGCTCCAGGTGAACCCGGGGAGCGTAAACTTTCCCGATAAGGTCTCGCAGGGCGCGGGTGGTGACCAGCCCCAGAGAGACCCCTTCAAGGGCCTCCTTTTCCTCCGCAAGAGGGCTTCCGGTTTTGAAATATCGTAATCCGTGGATTTCAAGGACTCGGGGGTTTTGAGGAGATATTTTTCGGAGCATCCGGACGAGTCTCGGCTCGGAAAAAAGGAAAAGATCTTCGGCCCCGGGGGGATAACGGTAGAAATAAAGCCTTACGGCCCATTCATACACCCGGTTCGCCGTAAACTTAAAGGGCCTTGAGAGGCGAAGAGCCGGGAGGGGAACGAAAGAAAGGTTCTGGGGAGGGGTTTTAAGGCCGTAGTGTTTGAGGAGAATTTCCGGATTTCGGTAGGGTCTTTTTAAGGGAGCAAGAAGAGTGATGGGGATGCCGCTTGCGGCAAGATAATAGACCGTTTTGATTACATGTACATCATGGGCCCGTCCCCAAGGGAAGGGAAGGTGATGAAAATAGAGGACCCTCACGCAAGCAATCTCCGGAGATGTTCTCCCCAGCCAAAGGCGAAAAGTTTTTCCGGATCCGGCAATTCCTCGGGGACTTGCGATTTAAGAAGAACTTCTCTCCAGGGTCTTATTTCCAGAGGCAAAATCTTCCCCCGGCCCAAATAACTCACCGCCTCTGAGGCACCGTTCTCCGGAGTGGTTATCACCGGAAGGCCGCAGGCTAAGGCCTCAAGGACTACATTGGCAAAGGGGTCGTAGAGGGTGGGAAGCACCAGAAGATCCGCGGCACCGTAAAGCCTTTCCATCTTCTTTACCGGCCCGAGGTAATAAACCCGGCCTTTCTTCCCGAGCTTTTGGCCTCCTGCCACCAGGAGTTTAAATTCCTCCGGCAATTCTTCAAGGACCGAAAGGAGAAAGGGAAGGCCTTTCCTTCGCCAGTCGGAGCCCGCAAAAAGGAGTACCCAATCTTTTTCGGAAAGGCCGAGTTCCTGCCTTACCGCAGTCCTAAAGCGGCGCACCGCGGGGTTGAAGCGCTCAAGGTCAACACCGTTATAGATGACCTCGGTTTTTCCGGTGGCCAAGGGATAGTGCTCGGCGATCTCTTTAAAGACCAGGCGGGAGTTTACGATCACCCGACGGGCCTGCTCAAGGCTTTTTCGCTCAAGCCAGAGGATGAGCCGGTGCCTTGGGCGCACCGGCCACAGAAGCGGCGGCCTCTCATAGCCCCGGTAAAGCCAGACGATGTGGAGAGGATCCGAGACCCGCACCCAGTCCGCCGGGAAAAACCGCCCCGTGGCGTAAACCACATCGAAGCGCTCGCGGGAAAGGACCCTGCGGGCGTTAAGGAAAAAGGAGAGGGTTTTAGCCAGGGAGCCCCGGCCGTAAATCGGCGCCCGGAGGTGCCGCACCCCGGGGACCTCACAGCGGTCGGCCACCACGAAGACCTCATGTCCGGCACGCAGAAGCTCCCGGGCCACGGAGGCGGTATAGTTTTCCGCCCCGCCGAGACCGAACCCCACCTTGGGACGCACCAGGGCAATCTTCACGGATCAATGGGCCAGAAGGAAAGTGGCTATTCCGATAAGGGAGGCAATAAAGGTGAACCCAAATCCCATGAACCACTGAAGAAACGAAAGTCGCTTCTCGATAGCCTCAAAACGTTTATCAATGGCCTCAAAGCGTTGCTGATTGGCCCGTTCCATAGCCTCGAAGCGTTTGTCGGTAAGCTTCATGTATTCATGCATGATCTCCCGCAGGGCTTTGAGTTCCTCCTCCACCCGGATGAGACGCTCCGCAAGCGAGATTTCCCGGGCCCGGAGTTCGTTTTCGGCCACGAAACGGGCCACCGTCTGGGAGACCAGTTCCTCAAGAAGTTTCCGAAATTCGGGATCCTGAAAATTTGCCTGCATGTTTTCCATTGTATACTTTCCCTGCAAAAAGGGGAAGATTTGAAAAATTCTCCCTCGGAGAATTCCTCTCCCAGGGGATGCAGTCCTCAAAGGGAAGGTCCGGATTCTTGCAGCCGCAAACCCTTACCCGAATCCCGTAGGCCCGGCCCGCCTCCCGAAAGAGGGCGTAGCCGGCCTCGCGGATTTCTTTTCGGGCGAGCTTGGTCACGGCCGAGGTGATGACTCTCTGCCAGGGCTGTCCGGCATAATATTTGAGAAGGTTCCGAAAAATCCCAGCCGGAAGTTCCCGGGCCATCTGGCGGATGACCCCGGGCCGAAGCACGAGATAGCTCACCGAGACCTCCTTAACCCCGCAAAGGGAAAGTCTCCGGAAGAGGGCCTCCACGGCCTCCTCCCGGTCGGTAAGTCCCGGAATCACCGGGTCAATCCTTACCGAGGGATTTAAGCCGAGGGCCGAAAGGCGCTCAAGCTGGGCAAGGCGCACCGGGGGCGGGGCCGTTCGGGGTTCAAAGAGCCGGTGGTAGTCCCTTGAGACCGAGACCAGGCCGATTCTCGGCTTGATAAGCGAGGAATAATCCGCAAAGAGAGACCAGCACTCTTCCGGAATATAACCCTTGGTAAGGAAGGAGACCTTAAGACCGGCCTCAAGGACGAGCCGCAAAACCTCAAGGGCCAGCCCTCTTGCCTCCGGATGGGGTTGAAAGAGATCCGAGGCCGTGGAGAAGGTCACCGAGGAGGGAAGTCTTCCCCGGAGGGAAAGTCTGCGGATCTCCTCGGATAGCTTTTCCGGAAGGTTTGCGTAGAGCCAGACCTCGGCTTTCGGGGTCTCCGGGAAGGCCCGGGCGTAGCAGTAAACACAGGCATGGAGACACCCCCGGGTGAGGTTCACCGAGGGGGTCCCGCGGAGGCACCCGAAGGCCGGGGGCTTCAAAACCGGGCTTTTTCTCGTTATTTTTGAAAGATGCATCTTGCGGCTCTCCTTCATTATAAAACCAGGCCTTGACAGAAGGTATCCCGGAGTTAAATTAAAGGCCGTCTGTTGCTCTTTGGAAGTTCTCCGTGAGGTCAGGTCCTTCCGAGGAAGATTTGGGGGAGGACTTGACAGGAACTTCTGGCTGGTTATAATAAAAGTTCGGCAAGACAAGCTGATCTTTGAAAACTGAATAGTGGCGCATGGGCAGGCCTCCGTGGTTTCAGCCTCGGCGGCCTGGAATCTCCCCTTGAGGGTGATTCCGGAGCCGGGAGGTTTGAATTCTGCTGAGGGTTTGATCCTGGCTCAGGGCGAACGCTGGCGGCGTGCCTAACACATGCAAGTCGTGGGGGAAAGGGAGGCTTCGGCCTCCCGAGTACACCGGCAGACGGGTGAGTAACACGTGGGTAACCTGCCCCCAGGTCCGGGATAACCTCGGGAAACCGGGGCTAATACCGGATAATGTGCGTGGGCGCAAGCTCACGCACCAAAGGGGGCCTCTGCATAGCAAGCTCCTGCCTGGGGAGGGGCCCGCGGCCCATCAGCTAGTTGGTGGGGTAACGGCCCACCAAGGCTACGACGGGTAGCCGGCCTGAGAGGGTGGTCGGCCACACGGGCACTGAGACACGGGCCCGACTCCTACGGGAGGCAGCAGTGGGGAATCTTGGGCAATGGGCGAAAGCCTGACCCAGCGACGCCGCGTGGGGGAAGAAGGCCTTCGGGTCGTAAACCCCTGTCAGGGGGGAAGAACCCGGCGCGGGTGAATAACCCGATGCCGGCTGACGGTACCCCCAGAGGAAGCCACGGCTAACTCCGTGCCAGCAGCCGCGGTAATACGGAGGTGGCGAGCGTTGCCCGGAATCACTGGGCGTAAAGGGGGCGTAGGCGGCCAGGCAAGTCGGAGGTTAAAGCCCGGGGCTCAACCCCGGAAAGGCCTCCGATACTGCCTGGCTTGAGGGCCGGAGAGGCTGGCGGAATTCCCGGTGTAGGGGTGAAATCCGTAGATATCGGGAGGAACACCGGTGGGGAAGCCGGCCAGCTGGACGGTCCCTGACGCTGAGGCCCGAAAGCGTGGGGAGCAAACCGGATTAGATACCCGGGTAGTCCACGCCGTAAACGATGGGCGCTAGGTGTGGGGGGTTAATCCCTCCGTGCCGTAGCTAACGCGTTAAGCGCCCCGCCTGGGGAGTACGGCCGCAAGGCTGAAACTCAAAGGAATTGACGGGGGCCCGCACAAGCGGTGGAGCACGTGGTTTAATTCGATGCAAAGCGAAGAACCTTACCCGGGCTTGACATGCCAGGGTTGTAGCGGGCAGAGATGTCCGCGAGGGAGGGCTTCGGCTCTCCCGCTCTGGCACAGGTGCTGCATGGCTGTCGTCAGCTCGTGTCGTGAGATGTTGGGTTAAGTCCCGCAACGAGCGCAACCCTCGCCCCTAGTTGCCAGCGGTTCGGCCGGGCACTCTAGGGGGACTGCCGGGGACAACCCGGAGGAAGGAGGGGATGACGTCAAGTCCTCATGGCCCTTATGCCCGGGGCTACACACGTGCTACAATGGGCGGTACAGAGGGTTGCGAACCCGCAAGGGGGAGCTAATCCCAGAAAGCCGCCCTCAGTTCGGATCGGGGTCTGCAACTCGACCCCGTGAAGCCGGAATCGCTAGTAACGGCGGATCAGCATGCCGCCGTGAATACGTTCCCGGGCCTTGTACACACCGCCCGTCACACCACGGAAGCTGGCTCCACCCGAAGTCACTACCCTAACCCGGCTTCGGCTGGGAGGGGGGTGCCTACGGTGGGGCTGGTGACTGGGGTGAAGTCGTAACAAGGTACCCCTA
>JALWCD010000182.1 GCA_027036915.1 Thermodesulfatator sp.
ATGTCGATGATCTCCGGGGGACGATCCTCGCCGGTGTAACGGTAAACTTTCATCTTTTCGGCCTCGATAAGGTCCCCATCCCTTCCGGAAAGCCCCACGGCACGGCCCCCGTGGCGGTTAATGAGACTTACGATGCTCTTGTTGACCGTCCCCACCAGGACCATCTCCACCACGCTCATGGTCTCCGGGTCCGTCACCCGCTGCCCCTCCACGAAGACCGGTTTCAGGCCCATCTTCTGCATGACCTCGCTTATCTGAGGCCCTCCGCCGTGCACGATCACCGGCCGAATCCCCACATACTTCATAAGCACGATGTCCTGCGCGAAGGCCTCCTTCAAGGCCGGATCCACCATGGCGTGGCCGCCATACTTCACCACCACCACCTTGCCGTAAAAGAGCCGGATGTAAGGCAGGGCCTCTATGAGAACCCGAGCGGTATCGGTTTTGATATCGGACATGTTTGGGTATATATAGCAAAAAAGGAGAACCGTCAAAGTGAAATTCCTGCACCGGATAGAGAATCAGACCCTGCTCGCCATCCTTCTGGCCGTGGGCCTGGCCCTGATTTTTCCCTCCCTCTTCCTGCAACTTGCAGTCCTGGGCCAGGTCTTCCTCCGCCTCTTAAAGATGGTGGTAGCCCCGCTTATCTTTACCTCGGTCTTCATGAGCCTCATGCACCTGAGGGACCTCCGGGTCCTTGAACGGCTCGGGATCCGCACCCTGGCCTATTACCTGGGGACCACGGCCCTTTCGGTCGCTACCGGTCTCATTCTGGTAAACCTTCTTCGGCCCTCGGCCGAAATTAAACTCGTTGAGACTCCCGAGATCCGGAACCTTTCCCTCAAGGACCTGTTTCTGGGGCTTTTTCCGGAAAACGTGTTTCGGAGCTTCGTCCACACCGAGGTCATTCCTCTCATCTTTTTCGCCCTTGTGCTATCCATTGCGGCCCTTAAAGTGGGCCGCAGGGCCGAACCCCTGAGGGAATTCTTTGCGGCTTTAAACGAGACCCTTCTGACCCTTACCCGGGGCCTGATCCGTCTTACCCCGCTGGGGGTGTTTTTTCTGGTGGGGGCCCTGGTGGCCCGGGAGGGTCTGGCCCCCATCCTTTCACTTGCCGGGTATGCGGGCACCGTGATCCTGGGGCTTGCCCTTCACGGAGGCCTCACCCTGCCCCTCCTGCTCTTTCTCTTTACCCGGACTCACCCCTGGAGCTACTTTCTTTCCGTGCGTGAGGCCCCGCTTCTCGCCTTCTCCACGGCCTCAAGCTCCGCCACCCTGCCGGTAACCCTGGAGGTGGCCGAGGAGAAGGCCCGGATCAGACCGGAGGTGGCCGGTTTCATCCTTCCTCTGGGGTCCACCATCAACATGGACGGGACGGCCCTTTACGAGGCCGTGGCCGCCATGTTCATCGCCTATTCTTACGGGCTTGAGCTCGGTCTCTTTCAGCAGGTGCTCATCTTCCTTACGGCGGTGCTGGCCTCGGTGGGAGCGGCGGGTATCCCTAGCGCCGGTCTGGTCACCATGACCCTGGTGCTTCAGTCCGTGGGGCTTCCGCTTGAGGGTCTGGGCCTCATCTTGGCCGTGGACCGATTCCTGGATATGCTACGCACGAGCGTGAACGTCTGGGGAGACCTCGTGGGGGCCAAGATCATAGATTCCTGGCTCAAAAAGGAGGACGAAGATTCTCGTTGCGGATAAGGAACGTCTGATACCGGATACCAGCATCTTCACCAATCCGGATGTCTACCGTCAATTCGGGGAGACTCCGGCCGAGGCCTTCAGGAATTTTCTTGAACTTGCGGCCGAGGCCGAGGGCCTTTCGGTCTACATGCCCTCCTCCATTTACGAAGAACTCAAAAAAATGGTAAAGGACCTTCGCATCCCGCCCCGGGCCCGGGCCATCTTCAAGGTGAAATCCCCCCGCAAATATGAACTTCAGATCCCGGCCTTCCTCCTTTACGAGTTCATTGAGGATCTCCGTAAACGGATCAACAAGGGCCTGCGGGTGGCGGAGGAGGCCGTAAGGCTCTCTTCCGGGAAAAGCCCCGGGGAGGTCATCAATATCCTGCGGCGCAAGTACCGGGAGGCCCTGCGGGAGGGCATCGTGGATAGCCGGGAGGACCTGGAACTCATCCTTCTGGCCCTTGAACTTGACGGGATCGTGCTTTCGGCCGACCGGGGCGTGCTTCTCATGGCCGACAAACTGGGGATCCGCTACGTGGCCCCGGCCGAAATC
>JALWCD010000183.1:0-2734 GCA_027036915.1 Thermodesulfatator sp.
AAACCCAGGCCGTAAAGGATAACCGCTCCCAGGAACCTTGAGGTCTCAAGGAAAGTGCGGTGCAGGTAGCCGGGATAGTAGCGAATGCTGAGAGAAATGAGAAGCAGGCTCCCCAGGAGATATTCCTTCCAGGTCTTCATGGTATAAAGATAGCATGGGAGAGGGGATGAAGGTAAGGGTCAAGGTTTGCGGTCTTACCCGGGCCGAAGAGGCCCGGCTTGCGGTCTCGCTCGGGGCCTCGGCCCTGGGCTTTATTTTTTATCCCCGCAGTCCCCGTTACGTAGAGCCGGAAGAGGCCCGAAGGATTGTGGCCGCTCTGCCGCCTCTGGTGACCACGGTGGGGGTTTTTGTGAATGAGGCCCCGGAGGAGGTGGCCCGGATCGTTTCCGAGGTGGGCCTTGACCTGGTGCAGTTCCACGGCGAGGAATCTCCGGAAATCTGTGCCCGGTTTTTCCCCAAGGTCATCAAAGCCGTAAGACTCAGGGGTCGTGAAGATCTCGCCCGGATCAAGGCCTACCGGGAGGTGGTGAGAGCTATACTCCTTGAGCCTTACGTTGAGGGGCTTCCCGGAGGAACCGGGCGCACACTGGACTGGGATCTGGCCTGTGAGGCCCGGGCCTTCGGACTCCCGATCATCCTGGCGGGGGGTCTCGGTCCCGAAAATGTTCGCGAGGCCGTGCTCAAGGCGCGCCCTTATGCCATAGACGTCAATTCCGGAGTAGAAAAAGCGCCCGGAAGGAAGGACCCGGAAAAGCTCCGGGCCCTCTTCCGGGCTTTGGTAGGGGGAGGGGAGGGGGTAAGTCTTTAACTCCCGTGGTGCCAGTTACCGTGGTGCCAGTTACATTTTGGACACGGGCAGGAGCCCCGGCCTCTACGACAGAAAGAAGCTTCCGGATGGTTTTGGCAGTATTCCCTCATTTCATTCCAGACCATCTCTTTAATTTCCCTCATCTTCTGCCAGCCTTCTTGCCAGACCGTCCTGAACTCCTGACAGGCGGGACTATCCGGTTTCACCCTCTGGCAGTAGTACCACATTCCCCAGTGAGGAGCAGCCGGCCCCTCCATTGTCTGGTTGGCAGAGGTCTTTCCCGTGGACTGAGAGGCCGAAAATCCCAATCCCCCGAAAAGAAGCATCCCCAAAATACCTGTCACCAAAAGTTTCCTTTCCATTTTGAATCCCTCCTTTAATAATAATTTCCGGTCTTGCTGCCTTCACAGACCTCTTCTATACGATCGGTTACCAATTCTCCGTTACGCCAGATCCTCTTGTGGACCTTGCGACAATAAGTTTTCTGGTTGTATTCCAGCGGAGTAGCCTCAATTACCGTGGGACCATCCCGGTAAACCACCCGTTGTCCGGTAGCGGCCGCCTGACTACTTGCCCGGGAACTTATGGCGGCCAGGCCTCCTCCCAGGGTGGCGCCTATGGCTCCCCCGATGACCGCTCCTCGCCAGGGGTTGTGGTGATCAAGGAGGGCTCCGGAAAGGGCCCCCACGGCCGCCCCGAGTCCGGCCCCCTGATAAGGAGCATTCCCCTGGGTGGTGGTGCAGGCCGAAAAGACCAGCCCCAACACCAGAAGACCCAGAAGCTTTCCCCACGCTCTCATCCTTATCTCCTCCTTGTTTGTCTTTTGTGTTTTTCAAATCAAAAAACATGCCAAACGACAAAAGCCTTTGAAACCAAGAGGAAGGCCCTAATTCCCTTTAAAAGGTCACAAGACCTTTCGACAATATTTCCGAAGATTTCGACGATTTCGTCGAGGGGTCTGCCTTGGATTCTGGACTTTCATAATTTTATGATTTTGGCCTCTGGTCGCAGGCATAGATTATGCATAAAATTAAAGTTTGATGAAAAAGTGGATAGTCCTTTTTCTTATAAGTTTTTTTGTTTGGTTAAAAGTTCCTCTGGCCTGGGAACATAGCTGCTCTTGGCATAAAAAGGTCCGTATCATTGGTAAAATTCTGGAATGGCGTCCTCCTTTAATGATTATTCAAACCTCATCCGGGGAAAAATTTTATGTCCGTCTTGGACCCTATCGCTTTTTAAAAGAAGAATTGAAGTTTAAAGCCGGAGAAAAGGTGACTGTCAAAGGATGGCTTTGTGGAGATATGCTTCTTCCTGAAACGGTGGAATCCGGGGAAGGCCGACTGCGGTTGCGGGACGAACGGGGATGGCCCCTCTGGAAAAAATCTCCCTTTCGAAAAAACTGTGACCATTCCAAACGCTTCAAGATCTGGTGGTAGCCTTGCGTTTCCGAATCTTTTTCTTCACGGGAGCTATTCTTTTAGTAGCTACTTTTTTTCTCCAACTTTTCCTCATCCATCGCACCCTTACCGTTCATCAGCGTTTTGAAGCCGAAAGGGCCCTGGGATTCATCGAGGGGCGGCTGGCGGGCTATCTGGAGCTTTTAAGGGTCCTTCCCGATCCTCCGGCCTTTCTGCGGAATCTGGCCTGGCTTACGGATGAACTTCAGAGCGATCCCGGCCTGATCGGGGTCCTGGTTTCGGAAAAGGGCCGAATTCTTCTCAACACCTTTCCCGAAGATCTGAGGGGAAATCTTCCCCCTTATACCCTCTGTCGAGAGGGTTATCAGAGGGGAAGACTCTTTTATCTCTGTCGGGAAACCGAACTGGCTCCGGAGAGGCGTTTTCGGTTGCTGGTGGCCTTCGACAGCGGTTTCAAGGATCTGCTTTTTAGAGAGGCCCTTTTTTACGGGGGACTGGTTCTTGGCGG
>JALWCD010000183.1:2744-7425 GCA_027036915.1 Thermodesulfatator sp.
TACCCGGAAGCTAGCCAGGGAGCGGGAGATTCTGGAACGCAAACTTCTTTCCTCGGAGAAACTGGCGGCCATGGGGCGGCTTTCGGCCATGATCGCGCACGAAATCCGCAATCCCCTGCACACCCTTTCCATGGGACTTCAGTATCTCTGGGAGGACCCGGAAGCGGCCCGGGAGTATCGGCCGATCCTGGAGAAGGAAATCCGGCGACTCAGTGAACTCACCGAGGAATTGCTTCACCTTTCGCGGGGCTTTGAGCTCCGTCCTGAACCTCTAAAGTCCCCGGAACTGGTGCATGAACTTGAGGCCCGTTTTCGTCCCAAGGCCGAGGCCAAAGGCTTACATTTTGAGGTTTCGGTAACGGGAAAGGAAGAGTTCCGGGCTGACCGCCGGTGGCTCTATCGGGCCCTGGCCAATCTGCTGGCCAACGCCCTGGAAGCCCCCGAGGGGCACAGGATCAGGCTTTCGGTCCACGCCGGGGGGTCCGAAGTGATCTTTAGGGTCTGTAACACCGGGACGAGCATTCCGGAGGAGCTGCGCTCCCGGGTCTTTGAACCCTTTTTTACCACCAAAAGGGACGGTTTCGGTCTCGGGCTTTACATTGTAAAACAGGTGGCCGAGGCCCACGGGGGCCGGGTGGTTCTTAAGTGCGGGGGAGAGGAGGTATGCTTCGAAATCAGGATCCCGCGGTCCTCATAATCGAGGACGAGGAGGCCCAGAGGAAGATCCTCGGGGCCTATCTCAGGAAACGGGGCTTCCGGGTCCTTGAGGCCGGAAGCGGCGCCGAGGGACTTCGGATCCTTGAGGCGGAACGTCCGGAGCTGGTTCTCCTTGACTGGCGACTTCCGGACGAAGACGGTCTCAAGCTCATTCCCCGGATCCGGGAAAAGAGCCCCCTTACGGCGGTGGTGATGCTCACGGCCTTTGCCACCGTGGAGCGCGCGGTGGAGGCCATGAAACTGGGCGCTTATCACTATCTCACCAAACCCGTAAACCTTGAGGAACTGGTTTTGATCCTCGAAAGGGCCCTTTCCGAACTCAATCTCCGCCGGGAGGTGGCCTCGCTCCGAGAAAAGCTTGCCGAGCTGGCCCTGCCCGAGGCCGAGGAAATCGTGGCCGAAAGTCCGGCCATGAAAGAGATCTTAAGGCTCGTCTCCCGGGTGGCTCCCACCGAGGCCACCGTGCTTCTGACCGGGGAGTCCGGCACCGGCAAGGAGGTTCTGGCCGGGCTGATTCACCGCCTGAGTCCCCGAAGGGAGGAGCCGTTTCTCAAGATTAATTGTGCGGCCATTCCGGAGGGTTTGCTGGAATCCGAACTCTTCGGGCACGAGAAAGGGGCCTTCACCGGAGCCGACCGGACCAGGCCGGGTCTTTTTGAGGAGGCCCGCCGGGGGACCATCTTCCTGGATGAGATCGGGGAACTGCCCCTGCCCCTTCAGGCCAAACTCCTGCGGGTTTTACAGGACGGGACCTTTCGCCGGGTGGGCGGTCGGAAGGAACTCCGGACCGAGGCCCGGGTGATTGCAGCCACCAATCGGGATCTTTCCGCCATGGTGCGAGAGGGCACCTTTCGGGAGGATCTTTTCTGGCGTCTGGCGGTTATAACCATCCATCTTCCACCTCTTCGGGAAAGAAGGGAGGACATCCTGCCTCTGGCCCGCTTTTTTCTCCGGAAATACGCCCGCAAGTACGGCAAAGCCCTTCAGGATTTCTCCCGAGGGGCCCTTGAGCTTCTCCTGACTTACGATTTTCCCGGAAACGTGCGGGAGCTTCAGAACGCCATAGAAAGGGCTGTCATCCTGGCCGAAGGCCCTGAGATTACCGAAAAGGACCTGGCCTTCTCTTCCCGGAACGAAGACGATCTCCTGAGTCAGCTCTTTACCCGTCCCCTGCCCGAAGCCGTGGAACTCCTCGAGAGGAAACGGATCTCCGAGGCCCTTCGGCTAAGCGGAGGGGTGAAGACCCGGGCCGCCGAACTTCTGGGGATTTCGGAAAGGGTCCTGCGTTATAAACTGGAAAAATACGGCCTACTTTGAAAGGAGCTTTCGGCGATACTTATCCCACAGAAGGCGGAAAGTGGGCGTGAAATCTTCGGGCTTTTCGGTAAGCCAGTGTTCCAGCTCTTCCGGAGAAACGAAACGGCCTTCCTCGATCTCCATGGGATTGGGACGGGGATTCTTCCGGGTGGTGCCCTTAAAGAGAACCACGAATTCGTAACCCGTCTCCGGCGAAGCCGGCAGACGCCCGATTTCCTTAAGGCCGCAAAGCAACCCCAGCTCTTCCTTGAGCTCGCGCCGGGCAGCTACGGGATAGGGTTCCCCGGGGGAAACGTGACCGGAGGCCGAAGAGTCCCATTTTCCGGGGTTTTCATCCTTCAGGCGGGAACGTTTCTGAAGATAAATCTGCCCTTCCGGGTTAAAGATCATGACGTGTACGGCCTTGTGAAAGAGCTTCTGTTCGTGAATCTGGCCCCGGGGCAGGAGGCCCATGGTGTTCCCCTCATGGTCCACCACCTCGAGCATTTCAAGCAACATGCCCTCAGGACTGTCCTTGCGCTTGCGTCCCCGTTTGGCCATCCGTCTGCTCCGTTTGCTCTTTTTTCTGGAACATTTGATTGATTATACTTGCAAAATAGGCTGCTCCGACCCCGTTGTCAATATTTACCACCGCCACCCCCAGGGCGCAGCTATTAAGCATGGTAAGGAGGGGGGCCAGTCCACCAAAGTTTGCCCCGTAACCCACGCTGGTGGGCACCGCCACCACCGGACGATCCACCAGACCGGCTACTACGCCCGGGAGGGCTCCCTCCATACCGGCCACGGCGATGATGACCCGGGCCGCCCGGAGACGCTCAAGCACGCTAAGAAGCCGGTGGACCCCGGCCACCCCCACATCGTAGATGGGGTCCACGTGGTTTCCGAAGTATTCCGCAGCCACCCGGGCCTCTTCGGCCACCGGGAGATCGGCCGTGCCGGCCGAAAGGATGGCGATTCGACCCCACCGCGGCCCCGAAGGGGGGCGTCCCAGGATGCGGGCCCGCGCGTGATACTCGAGCTGCGGAAACCTCCGGCGGATCCTCCGGGCCCTTTCCGGAGAAACCCGGGTAACGAGAAGGGGTAAGTCCCTCTCCACGAAACTCGTCACGATCTCAAGGAGCTCCTCCTCCGTTTTTCCGGGGCCATAAATCACCTCCGGGAAATGCTTTCTCAGCCCCCGATGGTGGTCCAGTTTGATGGCCCCCAGGTCCTCGAAAGGCAAACCCTCAAGGGCCTTTTCCGCTTCCGGGACCGTAAGCCGCCCCTCCGCCAGGGCCTTTAAGATCTCGCGCAGCCTCTCCCTGGTCATGCCCCCAGGGCTTTCTCAAAGATGCCCTTGAGATAATCGAGCTGTTGCTGGTATTGGGGATCGAGTTGATCCCGTACCTTGCGCCATTCCTCCTGAAACTGGGGTTGCATCTCCACCTCCACCTTGACCTGGACCCCCATCTGGTTGCTTAGAGCCTCCTCCACCCCTGCCATCTGGGCTTCGAACTGCTGCTTGAGCTGCTGGTAGAGGGCTTCCCGATGATTGAGATACTGGGTAAGAAGACGGTCGATTTCCTGGGTGAGATTTTTGACCTCCGGGAAGGCCGAAAAGACTGTCTCCAGTCCGGAAAGGGCCTTGCGAACCTCCTTCAGGGCGTATTCATCCCTCGGGAGAACGATGTTTCGCACGAGGACCTCCACCAGGCCCCGGAGGACCGGGAGCTTTTCCTCCGGTGAAAGGCGGGCTATCTCTTCCGCAAGATTCAGTTCTTCCTCGGCACTCAAAAACCGGGCCGCCAGCCGCTGGCCTTTTTCCTTCCAGGCCTGAGCCTGTAATTCCTCTCTAGAGGCCTTCCCTATCCTTTCGGCCTTCTCAAGCGCTATCTCAAGCGCACTCTTGATCTCCCCCATTTCTCTAGCCTCCTCCGGGTATTAAAACGCTGGATTATCTAAAATCTAAATCACCCCGGGCCTTTAGACCAGCACCCTTTCGAAAAAGATTTTTATCTGTTAAAAACATTCCTGATGGAGGGGTGGCTTTCGATCGAGGAGATTTTAAGTTCCCTGGCCGCCAGAGGCTATCGCGTCTCGCGGAGGACCTTTCTCTACTATGTGCAACTGGGGCTCCTGCCCAAAGGGCGAAGACGCGGGCAGCCCTCGGGCGGAGTCAAGTTTTTCTATCCCCCTTCGGCCCTGGAGAGGCTTTTAAAGATCCTGGAGCTTAAACAAAAAGGCCTCCGTCTTAAGGAGATTCGGGAGGTCCTTCAGGAGGAAAGACCGGAATCCGAGCCCTCCAGGGAGAAGGCTTTTCCGGAAAGGGAGGCCCTTGAACGCTGCAGCCTCTGCGGCATATGCGGGGGGATATGCCCGGTCTACGAAGAAATGGAGGAGCCCCCCTGGCAGGTGGTCCGGATCTACCTGGAGAGTCCGGAAAGAGCCGCTGAAATTAACACTCCCTGGATCTGTATCGGTTGTTATCTCTGCGAGGAACGGTGTCCGGAGGAGGTACCCCTGGTCTCCTTTATGAACTTTTTGAGACGAATAAACCGTGAAGGCCCGCGCATTTCCCCGGCCCAGGAATGGAGCCGGCTTTTCTGGAATTTACTCTTCGAAAGGGGCCGCAGCTTTGATTTCGGAGCAGTCCACGCCTACCAGCTAA
>JALWCD010000184.1 GCA_027036915.1 Thermodesulfatator sp.
TTAATATCAAGTCCGTTTAATCTGTGCTTTTTACGAAACTTCTTAATTTCTTCTATAACTTCTTCCACCTTTCTCCTTCTTTGAGGAGCTACGGGCTCTATCACCGCCACCGGCACCCCGCGCCGGGTAATTACAAACCTCTCCCCCCGAGCTACACGATCCAAAAGTTCGGAAAATCTGGTTCTGGCCTTATAAACCCCTATAATGGCCATACATGCGCCTCCGTTTTGACTGGTCTTAGACTAGCTTAAATTGTAGGTCCAGTTCGTTCAACACGGTCTGAAGATTAAGATCCGCGCGGTTCCTCTCCTCCTCCGCCTCCCTCAATCTCGCCAGAGCCACCTCCACCGGAAGCACTTCTTCCTCGCTTTTCGGGGCCACATACCTCGAAGGGGAGAGATTGTAGTCGTTCCTCGCAGCTTCCTGATTAGTGATGACCCTGCTTAAGCCCTCTTTTTCCTGCCAGTTTAAGTAAACTTCGGCTATCTCGGAAATGGCACTCTCCGGCAGGAAATTCTTGGGCCGGCCTTTTTCGTAAAGTTGGGAGGCGTTTATGAGAAGGATCTCCCCCGGACGGCGCTTCTTTTTGTTGACGACCAAAATAATGCCCGGCGCGGTGGTGTTGTAAAAAAGGTTTTCCGGAAGAAGGATCACGGCCTCAATAAGGTCATTCTCTACGAACTTTTGGCGGATGTCGCGCTCGCGGTTTGCGCCCTGGGTGACTGAGCCGCGGGAGACTGCTCCGGTGTCGAGCACCACAGCCATACGGCCATCTTCCTTCAAAGAAGCGAACATGTGCTGAATCCAGCCCCAGTCCGCCGAACTTGAAGGCGGGTAGCCGAACTCAAAGCGGCCATAAGGGTCGTTCTCATAGACGCTCTGGTCAAAGTCCTGGTTCCACATAGGGTTGGCGAGCACCAGATCGAACCTGCGAAGGGAGCCGTCCTCGTTGAGAAAAGCCGGGTTGGTCATGGTGTTACCCAGGCGGATGTCGGCCTCCATGCGGTGGATGAAGACGTTCATCCTGGCCATGGCATAGGTATCGGGAAGAATCTCCTGGCCGTAAAACCGGAGAGGCTCCACCGTGGTATCTTCACCATATTTCTCCTTAAAACGAAGGTGGGCCTTGATGAGAAGACCGCCCGAGCCGACACACGGGTCGTAAACCTCCATACCGGGCTCGGGGTCCATGATGCGGGCCATGAGGATGGCCACCTCCCTCGGCGTGTAGAACTCCCCGGCGGACTGCCCTGAGCCTTCGGCAAATTTCCGCAGAAGATACTCGTAGGCCCTTCCCAGGATGTCCGGCTCAACGTCGTTCAAACCCAGGCGGCGCTTGCTGAGCTCGTTGATGAGGGCTTTAAGGTTTTCGTCGGGGAGTATTCTTTGTCCGGCCTCGGTGGCGTTGAAATCCACCCGGTCAATCACGCCGTGAAGCTTCGGGTTTTCGTGGGCCACCGCTTTTGTGGCCATGTCTTAAACCTCTCGTTTTCCATCTTTTCAATCTCCTGCCTTACGATAGCTTCTTGTTTTTCAAGCATTTCTTCCCCTTAAAAGACTTATCTAGCCAACTTAAAATTTCCTGACAAGCCAAATTTGGAAGGCTTCGAGACTCGAAGGCATTCCGGCCGAAGCGAAGCTCTCAACCCCCAAAGAGGCAATTTAATTGATGCGGAGAAAAGGAAAATGGGGAGGCCAGAAGGGTTTAGACCTTAAACTGGGCGGCCAGGGAAGCCAGTTCCTGGGCCAGCCTGGAGAGTCCCTGCGCCTGTTCCAGGTTCCGGCGGGCGCTCTCCACGGCCTGGACCGCGGCCTGATACGCCTCCTTGGCCTCGGTGGAAAGGGTTTCGGCGTCCCCCCGGGTGGCCTCAAGTTTCTCGGCGATCTCGGAGATAACCGCGGTCTGCTCCTCCACCGCGGCCGCGATGGTGGAGGCGATCTGGTTGATCTCCTCTATGATATGGACGATCTCATCGGTGGCCTGAACCGCCTGCGAGGCCTCGGCCTGCATGGCACGAATCTTCTGGGTGATCTCGCCGGTGGCCTCGGCGGTCTGGCGGGCCAGTTCCTTGACCTCGTTGGCCACCACGGCAAAGCCCTTTCCGGCCTCGCCGGCCCGGGCGGCCTCGATGGTGGCGTTGAGCGCCAGGAACTTGGTCTGCTCCGCCACTCCGTTGATAAGCTGGATCACGGACTCGATTTCGTGCGAAACCTCGCCCACCTTGT
>JALWCD010000185.1 GCA_027036915.1 Thermodesulfatator sp.
CCCACGAGGACACCAACTACGCCCTGGGAAGCGTGCTCAACCATGTGCTGCTCCATCAGACGGTGATCGGGCTTGAAACCCAGAAACAGCTGGCCCTCCTGGAAGAAAAACCCGACATCCTTATCGCCTGCGTGGGCGGAGGAAGCAACTTCGGGGGCTTCACCTTCCCCTTCATCGGAGAGATCCTTGAGGGACGTCTTTCGGCGGAGGTCATCGCGGTGGAGCCGGCGAGCTGCCCCACGCTCACCAAGGGTGTTTACACCTACGACTACGGGGACACCGCGGGCCTCACCCCTCTCCTTCTCATGTACACCCTGGGGCATACCTTCGAGCCTCCCGGCATCCACGCCGGGGGCCTGCGCTATCACGGAGACGCTCCTTTAGTGTGTCAGCTAGTTAAAGAAGGGCTTATCAAGCCCCGGGCCTACCCGCAGACGGCCTGTTTCGAGGCCGCGGTGCTTTTCGCCCGCACCGAGGGCGTCATCCCGGCTCCGGAAACCAGCCATGCCATTCGCGCGGCCATAGACGAGGCCCTGCGCTCTCGGGAGACCGGGGAAGAAAAGGTCATCGTCTTCAACTTCAGCGGTCACGGGCACTTCGATCTTGCGGCCTACGAGGCCTATCTCGAAGGAAAACTCGAGGATTACGAGTATCCCGAGGAAAAGATCCGGGAGGCCCTGGAGAGGCTTCCCAAGTTCCCTACCGGAATATAAAACCGAAAGGAAGGAGTAATGGAAGACCGTTATCCCTGCAAACCTCCGGCCCTTAAGATCGGAGACCTTACGGCCCGGGTCCCTATCGTTCAGGGCGGCATGGGCGTAGGGATTTCGCTGGCCGGGCTGGCCTCGGCCGTGGCCCGGGCCGGGGGCATAGGTGTGATCTCCGCGGCTCTGGTGGGGATCTTCGAGGGCGAGAGTTTCTTTTTCAGGAACCCACGCGAGGCCAACATCCAGGGGGTCAAACGCCAGATCGCGCTCGCCAAGGAGAAGGCCCCCGGAGGGATCATCGGGGTGAACATCATGGTGGCCCTCACGGACTTTGAACCCCTGTGTCGGGCGGCCTGTGAGGCCGGAGCCGACATTCTCTTCTGCGGCGCGGGGTTGCCCTTAAATCTTCCGGAGCTCCGTCCGGAGGGCTCCCGGACCAAACTGGCCCCTATCGTCTCCTCGGCCCGGGCGGCGCAGCTGGTGGCCAAACGCTGGTGGAGCAAATACGGCTATGTGCCGGATGCGGTGGTGGTCGAAGGCCCTAAGGCCGGAGGGCATCTGGGTTTTGCCCCGGAGAAGCTTGAGGCCGAGGAATCCCGGCTTGAGGTCCTGGTGCCCCAGGTCATCGAGGCCATGAAACCCTTTGAGGACAAGGCCGGAAGGGCCATACCGGTGATCCCGGCCGGCGGCATTTATACCGGTCGGGACATATACTATTTTATCAACAAATTGGGGGCGGCCGGGGTCCAGATGGCCACCCGTTTCGTGGCCACCCACGAGTGTGACGCCGCGCCGGCCTTCAAGGAGGCCTTCGTCAGGGCCACCAAGGAGGACCTCACCATCATCAAAAGCCCGGTGGGGCTTCCGGGTCGGGCCATCCGGGGGTCCTTCATCCAGGCCGTGGAGGCCGGAAAGAAAAAACCCTATAAGTGCATCTATCACTGTCTTAAGACCTGCGACTACCGCAAGAGTCCCTACTGCATAGCCGCGGCCCTGATAAACGCCCAGCGGGGAAACCTCGAGGCCGGTTTCGTCTTCGCCGGGGCCAACGCCTGGCGGGTGGATCGCATCGTCTCCGTACAGGAACTCATAGACGAGCTCATGGAAGAGTACTGTGAGGCCCTGATCGAGGATCAGGGGGCGGCCTAGCCCCCCTTGTGCCGGAAGACCGGGGTTCTTAAATTTAGTGTTTGGAAGAGGGTCGGTCGGCGGTCGCCGGAGGCCTTAGAGCCTCCGGAGGAAAGTCCGGGCTCCGCAGGGCAGGGCGCCGGGTAACACCCGGAGGGGGTAACCCCTGGAAAGTGCCACAGAAAAGAGACCGCCCCGGGTCTTTCCGGGGTAAGGGTGAAAAGGTGGGGTAAGAGCCCACCGCCTCCCCCCGAGAGGGGGGAGGGCACGGCAAACCCCGCCCGGAGAAAGGCCGCATAGGGGGGCGCTTGAGGGTGGCCCGCCCGAGGCCCCCGGGTAGGCCGCTAGAGCGGCCGGGTAACCGGCCGCCCAGAGGAATGACCGCCACCCCGCAGGGGCGAAAGCCCCCGCGGGGCTACAGAACCCGGCTTATGACCGGCCCTCTTCCCGCCTCTATTCCCCATCTCCGAACTCGCGGGCCAGTCTCTCGATCACTTCCCGGCGGACCTGGAAACGGGACGAAATTTCGCGCATCTGATCGGAAAGGCGAGTGAGCCCCTCCCGGAGATCCCTGATCCCCTCGGCCACCTGGAGAAAACGATCGAGGACCTCCATGGTCCGCTGAACCTCCCGGGAGGTATGTTCCACCTTCTGGGCACCGCTTTCGGCGTTTTGCTTAATGTCTCCTATGACCGCTGACTGCTCCTCCGCGGCTCCGGCCATCTGCGCGGCCTTTTCGCTCACCATGCCCACGATGTCCTCCACTTCCTGAATGGCGCCCACCGCCCCTTCCACTTCTTTCTGGATGTTTTCCACCGTCTGACGGATGTCTTCGGTGGCCTCCGTGGTCTGACGGGCAAGCTCCTTGACCTCGTTGGCCACTACCGCAAAGCCCTTACCGGCCTCCCCGGCCCGGGCGGCTTCGATGGTGGCGTTTAAGGCCAGGAGATTGGTCTGGTTGGCAATGTTCTCGATCAACACCACCAGTTCCCCGATCTTACGGGAGCTTTCCGCAAGATCTTGAATGGTTCTTATGGCCAGGCCCACCCGCTCCCGGATCTGTTCCACGCCCTGAGAGGTCTCGTTGATGCCGGTCACAATCTCCTGAATGGCCACGGAGAATTCCTCCACCGAACGAACAATGTTTTCGATCTCCCGGGCGGCTTCCTGCGAAAGACTTCGCACCCTCTCCATGGACTCCTGCACCGTCTCCCGCCCGGTATCAAGATCCCTGGCCTCCTGGGTCATTCTCCGGGCCAGTTCCTCAAGCTGACGACTGCCCTCGTTCACTCCCTCCACGTATTTGCCCACGGAATACATGATCCTGTTGAGGGCTTCGGTAATGCGCCGTATCTCGCAGGCCCCCCGGCCCTCTATGGTGACATCCAGTTGACCCCCGGCGACCCGTTCGGAAGCGGCCAGGACATCGCCCAGAGGACGGGAGAGATTGAAACGCAGAACGAAGAACAGGGCCAGCAGGGAAAGGACCAGGACCCCGATCGAAAGAAGAATATGCCTCTGCATATCCCGTTTCAATCTCTCGATGAAAGCGGAAAGATCGGCAAAACGGACGTAAATTCCCACGGTCTTTCCGCGGTAGTCCCGAATGGGAACCAGGCAGAGGGCGTAAGCCCCTTTATCCTTCATGACCGAAGTTCCTTCCCGAAAGACTTTCTCCAGGCTTTCCTGATCCAGGAGATCCAGAGGAGCTTTCTGCGACTTGAGAAGAAGCACAAAACGTCCCAGTCTTTCCTCCTTTCCGGAGGCCGCGGTGGTCTCAATCTCCTTGGCCCATAAAAGGGCGTTGTCCTCACCGGTGATCCGACGCAACTCCAGAAGGACGTCTTTGAGCCCGGTGAAGACCTCCACGCTACCCACCGGTTTATCCTGCCCTTCCCAGAAGATGGGCGCCACCCCCCGCACCGCAAGTCCGGCCCTTCCGGGTTCCACCCCCAGGACGGGTTTTCCGGTCTCAAGCACCTTTACCACCGTCTTCCGGAAACTCCGGAGATCGTCCCCGTACTTTTCGGGTTTCCATACCCGAAGGAAACTCTTTCCCGGAGGTACGTGGAAGTGGATCTTGAGGGGGTAGGGGCTGGCCTTCTGGAGACGGGCCAGCAGCGGCTTAATGAGCCCGAGGAGCCGCTCCCGGTCCTCGAAGACCACGGCCTCCTGGATACCCGGAATGGTGGTCAGGGTCAGGGCCAGTTTCAGGTTCTCCCGGGCCACATTGTTCACCATTTGATGAATACTTTCACTGTTCCGATGGAGACGCTTAAAGAAGTCTTCTTTTTCCTTCTGTACGGACTGATAGGTCAACCAGAGATTCAACCCTCCGAGGAGGATCAGGAGGACAGCCACCGCGGCCCCTACCCTAACCGTGAGCGGAGCCCTGCAGAGCCAGCTTTCTTTTTTCATCTTAGCGCCCTCCTTTCACGGACTTTCTGGCCTCGTCCACGATCCGTAGGCATTCCGCCACCGGCGTGTAATCCAGGGGTTCTACCCAGCCGGCGATTCGGGCGGCTCTGGCCGCGGGATGGTCGGCCTTGAGCTCCAGTAAGGCCTGTTTTACCCGGGCGTTGACCTCCGCGGGCACATGTTTGAGCGCCGCAAAAGGCCATTCCGGATAAAGACGGGTGGAGTGCAGGAAGGGAAAGTCGTCTTTCACCTGGTGAAGAACCCTGAAATCGCTCACCCGAATCTTGCCTTCGGCCTCCATGCGTTCCAGGGTATCGGAACGCACCGTCCCCGCAGGGACCAGCCCTTTTTGAACCGAGAGCACCACCCGGTCGTGTGTGCCGCCTTCGAGCACCTGAAGATCCCGAAAGGGGTTGATACCGTTTTCGAGAAGCAGGCGAAAGGCCATGTAGGCCCCTCCGAAGGAAGAGAGTTTCACCACCATGAATTTCTTACCCCGAAGATCTGAAAGTTCCCGGATGGGGCTGTCCTTGCGCACGAAGATCACCCCCCCGAAGCGGTCAAGAGCCCGCCCCTGCCGGGAGTTCAGAAGACTGGCGATGGCTTTGAGCTGGTATTTCTTCTCCAGACGCACATAGAAGGCCGGATTGGCCAGTAGATAGTCGATTTTGGCCGTTCTGACCGCGGGCTCTATGGCCCGAAAAGAAAGCGGAACGAGCTTCACCTGGTAGCCCGTCTTCTCCGAAAGATATTGCGTAAGCGGCCCCCACTTCTTTCGAGCCACCGCCGGCCCCCTCTTGGCCAGAACTCCCAGCCTTAGCTCCGCGGAGAAAACCTCCGCCAGAGCCAGGAATAAAACAAAACCCACCACCATCAAACCCACCCATAGAGATCGAACTCCCTTAACCATCTTTCCCCCTCCTGTTGGACATTGTATTTTTAACATTCCCTCCTTGAAGAAGAGGGACTTTAAAATTATTTGGGGATCCAGAAACATTATATGAAAGATTAAAACTCAAGTCAAATTTCGAAAAATTTAACTTCTTTAAAACCAAAAATTGGTATAAATTTAAAAAATATTCCTTTTTCACCTTCAAAATAGCGAGGGGACCGAATGGAGTTACTGAAGGAAGTAGTTCTCATCCTCTCCTCCGCGGCCTTAACCGGTCTTCTGGCCCATTATCTGCGTATTCCGCATCTCATCGGTTTCATACTGGCCGGGGTCCTGATAGGCCCTTCCGGCCTGGGAGGGCTGGAAAACAGCGAGGACATTCATCTCTGGGCGGAAATAGGCATTATCCTGCTCCTTTTCACCATCGGGCTCGAACTTTCTCCGGCTCACCTCTCGCGTCTCCGAAGGATTGTCGGCCTCGGAGGAACCTTTCAAATAGGTGCCACCGTCGTGATCACGGCCCTTCTGGCCTGGCAGTGGGGCTGGAGTCCCGGACAGGCTCTCCTCTGGGGCTTCATGATCTCCCTGAGCAGCACGGCGGTGGTCCTTTCCCTGCTCCAGGAACGGCATGAGCTCGAGACCCCTTACGGCCAGATAACCCTCGGAATCCTTCTCTTTCAGGATCTGATGGTGGTCCCCATGATGCTTTCGATTCCATTGCTGGCCGGAAAGATGGAGGGCCCCGGGGGAGCCTGGCTGACCTTCTTCGCGCGTACGGTAGGGGTCCTTTTCGGGCTTTACCTGGTGGTAACCCGCCTGGTGCCCTGGATCATGGATCGGGTGGCGGCCACCCGAAGCCGGGAACTCTTCCTCCTTACGGTGATCACCCTGTGCCTGGGGATTTCAGGGGCCACCTATCTGGCCGGACTTTCCCTTTCCATGGGGGCCTTTCTGGCCGGCTTCGTGCTCTCCCGAAGTCCCTATCACGCCCAGATAATGGCTGAAATCCTGCCCTTCCGGGATCTCCTGGTCTGCCTTTTTTTCGTTTCCGTGGGGATGCTCTTCGACCCCGGAGTCCTGAAGGAATCCCTTTACGAAATCCTGTTTCTCTCCTCCGGGATCATGGTTCTTAAGATGCTCGTGGTCTTTCTGGCCGTGCTCCTCCTGAAATATCCTTTCAAGACGGCCCTCCTTACGGGTTTCCTCCTTTTTCAGATCGGGGAGTTCTCCTTCGTTCTGGCCCAGGAAGGCCTGAAATACGGGCTCCTTTCCCCGGAGACTCACCAGCAACTCATAGCCCTAACCCTTATTTCCATTCTCCTTACGCCCCTGGTACATGCGGTGGTGACCCGGAAAATAAGCCTTCTACCCGTGGGCGGAACCGGGGCCCAGGAGAGGCCCAGAGACTGGAGGGAACACCTGGTCATCATCGGCTACGGGGTAATCGGCCGCCACCTCGCCCGGGCAGCCCGGAAGGCCTGCCTGCCCTTTGTCGTGATTGAACTCAACCCCGTAACCGTGAAGGTTGAAAGAAAGAAAGGGCTGCCCATCATCTTCGGGGACGCCACCAGTCTTCATATCCTGGAGGAAGCCGGAGTAAAGGAAGCCCGCACCGTGGCGGTCACCGTGCCCGATTCCCGGACCGCCCGTCTCATAGTCTCCCAGGTGCGAAGACTCAACCCCCGGGCCTACATCATCGTCCGTACACGGTTTGCCGCCGAGATCGAAGTTCTCAAGGCCCTGGGAGCCGACGAAGTGGTGGCCGAGGAGCTGGCGGCTTCCCTGGAGATCTTTCGTCAGTTGATGGTGCGTTACGGGCTCTCGCCCTCCTTCCTCGGAAAGCTCCTTACCGAAGACCTCAAGGCCTGTCCCCTCCCGCAGTCCGGTAAAAATATATCGGATCCCCCTGGTGGATCACCTTATAGGGACGACAGCCCGGGAGGGGAAAATTGACGCTCACGATGAGGGTTCCGGGGCGGGCCTCGCGCCGGATCTTTTCCGCAAGCTCCCGCAGCACGTCCGGGAAGAGGTAACAGAAGATCACCTCATAGCCCGAAAGGTCGGACTTAAGGAAGTCCCCGAAACGGACCTCCGCCGGCACGCGAAGGAGGAAATTCAGGGTGCGGGCCAGGAGATAGGCCCAGGGGTTGATCTCGTAGCCCACGGCCCGCACCCGATAGCGTCGCCAGACTGCCCGCAGGAATCGCCCGTCTCCACAACCGAGATCCACCACCCGGGCCGAGGGCGGAAGCGAAAGCTCCTTAAGGATGGCCCGAAT
>JALWCD010000186.1 GCA_027036915.1 Thermodesulfatator sp.
CTCTATCAGGGCCTTGTTGCGTGCGTTGAGGCTCAAAATCTCTTCAAGAAGAGGCCGATCCTTTTCGCTAAGAACTTCCTCCCGGACCTTTTCCACCAGGCGGGCCTTGTAGGAGGCCGTCTTGAGCACGCTCTCGATGGCTCCCTTAAGAAGGGCCTCCCGTTCCTCTTCCAGAGCCTTTTTCAGTTCCATTAAGGTTTTCTTGGCCATGTCCTACCTCCTTTTTCGGTATTCTCCAGCGGTGGCTTTAATTCTGAACGCTGGGAAAGTTCCTGATAAAGCATTTCCGCAATCCCCAGTCCTTGACCCGAGATCTCCCGGGCCAGCTCCTGGTAATAAAGATCCCGGTAGATTTTGCTTTCCAGGCTCTCCGGGAAAAAGCCGCTGCGCATGACCGTACGATCCAGACCCCGCAAAATGTTCTCCAAGAAAAGGGCCTCGAATTCCCGGCAGGCCTCGCGCAGGGCCCGGTCCGGATCTTTTCGGGCCAGTTTCTGCAGGCGATAGAGATCCTCAAAACCGCTTCCCCGGATCTTCATGCGGTTTCCTCCTAAATGATCACCAGTTCGGCCTGCAGGGCCCCCGCGGCCTTGATGGCCTGTAGCACCGCGATGAGGTCCCGCGGGGTGGCCCCCACGGCGTTCAGGGCCCTTACCAGCTCCCCGATGCTTGCCCCCTCCTCAAGCACCACTATCCGGGCCTTCTCCTCCCTGGCCCGAACCTCCGTTCGCGGCACCACCGTGGTCTCTCCTCCGGCAAAGGGCTGGGGCTGAACCACCTGGGGTCTTTCGGTGATCTCTACCGAGAGGTTCCCATGGGCGATGGCCACCCGGGAGATGCGCACGTTTTCTCCCATGACCACCGTCCCGGTACGCTCGTCGATCACCACCCGCGCGGGCATATCCGGTTCCACCTCAAGTTCCCCCACCCGGGCCAGAAGTTCCACCACCCGCCCCCGGAAGACCGGAGGCACCCGAAGCTTTAGCGTGCGACCATCTAGAGCCTGGGCATAGGGACCGTTGAGATAGGCGTTGATGGCCGCAACCGCCCGGGAGACGGTGGTGAAGTCCGTATTCCGGAAGGAGAGGAGGAGATGGTACCTGCCGTTGAGATTCACCGGGACCGCCCGTTCCACCACCGCCCCGTTGGGAACCCGGCCCACCGTGGGGTGGTTGACCTGCACCGCGGCCCCGGCCCCTCCGGCCCCGAAGCCTCCGATGGAGACCGGCCCCTGGGCCAGGGCGTAGACCCGGCCGTCCGGGCCCCGGAGGGGGGTGAGAAGCAGGGTGCCTCCCTGGAGGCTTTTGGCGTCTCCGATGGAGGAGACCAGCACGTCGAGACGCTGGCCGGGTTTGACAAAGGGTGGAAGCTCGGCCGTGACCATCACCGCGGCCACGTTCTTGAGTTTGACCTGGGCCCGGGGAACCCGGATGCCGAAACGCTCGAGCATGTTAACCACGGACTGCACCGTGAACTTGGTCTGGTCGCCGTCGCCCGTGCCCTTGAGCCCCACCACCAGCCCGTAGCCCACGAGCTGGTTGCTGCGCACACCTTCCACCGTGACCAGGTCCTTGAGGCGGGCCCCGTGAAGGGGGCCATAGAGGATCAAAAGAAAGACCGCAATCAGGAATCCTCCACGCATCTTCATCCTCCCTAAAAAAGCCATATCCAGTGAAGGATCTGGGCGATCCACCCCGGACCACGGATGATTTCCTTGTTCGGCCCCCGGCCGCTGTACTCCAGCGTCACGTCCGAAAGCTGGGTGGAAAGCACGGTGTTGTCCGCATCTATGTCCTGGGGCCTTACGATTCCGGTAAGGACGATGTATTCCAGATCGGCATCCTGCTTGACCACCCGCTTGGCCTGAACCACCAGATTGCCGTTCGGAAGGACCTTCACCACCCGGGCGGTGATGGTGGCCTTGATGTCGGTCTTGCGGCTCTGCTGACTCTGGGCGTTGAGATTGTATTGATAGGAGGAATCGAACATCTGACTCGAAGAAAACCGTGGATTGTGTTGCTCCACATATTTTTCAAACCCCAGGAGTCTGGAGATTCCGGCCTTGAGGCCGGAGGATCGGGCTCCCTGATTGCTCACCTGTTGACTGCTCTGGTAATTCTCCACGATCTTGATGGTTACGAGATCTCCCACCCGGCGGGCCCGATGGTCCTCGAAGAAATAGACCCCACCCCCGGAAAACACCGAAC
>JALWCD010000187.1 GCA_027036915.1 Thermodesulfatator sp.
GGGCCCGGGTTCTCCTCACCCGGGCCCTTTCCTCGGAACTCACCGAGACCCTCTACCTCTTCGACGAGCCCACCACCGGCCTGCACCCCCGCGACACCGCCCGGGTGGTCCGCTTCCTCCGGGAGCTTTCCGCCCGGGGCAACACCGCGGTGGTGGTGGAACACGATCCGGAGGTCATCCTTTCGGCCGACTTGGTGGTGGATCTCGGCCCCGGAGCCGGAGAGGCCGGGGGGCGACTCCTCTACCTGGGGCCACCCGAAAAGCTCCTCAGGGAAAACACCCCCACCGGAACGGCTCTCAGAGAGTGTTCGGCCCCCCGAGGAAAACTCGCTTCCGGTGCTCCGGACTTAAAGACCCGCCCGGCGCTCGTCCTTTCCGGGGCCCGGGAGAATAACCTCAAGGACCTAACCGTGCGCATCCCCCTGGGGAGCTTCACGGTGGTCTGCGGGGTCTCCGGCTCCGGGAAATCCACCCTGGTGGAACTCTGTCTTTACCGGGGGCTTAGGCGGGCCCGGGGAGAGACTACCGAGCCTCCCGGACGTTTCTCCTCCCTCCAGGGACACGATGAGCTTTCGGCCGTGGAACTCCTGGATCAGACCCCCCTGGCCCGCACCCCCCGGGGGACTCTGGCCACCTATCTGCGGGTCTACGACCTCATCCGGCGGCTCCTGGCCTCTTCTCCGGAGGCCAAGGCCCGGGGGCTTACCGCCGGCCATTTCTCCTTCAACTCTCCGGAGGGCCGCTGTCCGGAATGCGAGGGCCTGGGCTATCAGGTGGTGGAAATGCAGTTTCTTTCGGATCTGACCTTTCCCTGCGAGGCCTGCGGGGGGAAACGTTTCCAGCCGGAGGTCCTTTCCGTGCGCTGGCGGGGCCGGAACGTGGCCGAGATCCTGGATCTGACCGTGGAAGAGGCCCTGGCCTTTTTCCGGGGGCATTCAGAGCTCGTACGAAGGCTACGAGCGGCCGAAAAAGTGGGGCTGGCCTATCTCCGTCTGGGGCAACCCCTTTCCACCCTCTCCGGGGGCGAGGCCCAGCGACTCAAAATGGCCCGAACCTTCGCCCTTCCGGAAGACCAGCGCGCCCTTCTCATCCTGGACGAGCCCACCGTGGGGCTTCACCTTAAGGACATCGAGAAACTTCTTTCGGCCCTGCGGGAACTGGTCTCCCGGGGGCATACGGTGGTCGCCGTAGAGCATCATCCAGAGGTCATCCTTTCGGCGGACTGGGTGATCGAGCTCGGTCCGGAGGGAGGGGAGGCCGGAGGGTATCTCCTCCATCAGGGGCCGGTGAAGGAGCTTCTGGAAAAGGAAACCCCCACCGGGGAATGGCTCAGGCGTTATCGGGCCGGGGAAATACGCGTGGGAGAGAACCGGGTTCCCCGCATACCGCCTCGGGAACGGGTCATCAGTATTCGCGGGGCCCGACATCACAACCTGAAAAACATCGATCTCGATCTCCCCCGGGAAAAGCTCATTGTGGTAACCGGAGTTTCCGGCTCGGGAAAGTCCACCCTGGCCTTCGATCTCCTTTTCGCCGAGGGGCAGCGGCGGTATCTTGAGAGTCTTCCGGCCTATCTCCGGCAATTCGTAAAACTCTACGAGGAACCGGAGGTGGACCTCATCTCCGGACTCCCGCCCACGGTGGCCCTGGAGCAGCGTTCGAGCCGCCCCGGACCCCGCTCCACCGTGGGGACCATGACCGAGATCCTGCCCTACCTCCGGCTACTTTTCGCCCGGGTGGGGGAGGCTCACTGTCCCCGGTGCGGAAGGCGCCTGGCCCGGGCCGACCGGGAGGCCCTGCTCGAACGTATCCTGGCGGAGTTTGCGGGCCGGGAGGTCAAGGTCCTTTCCCCCCGGGTCCGCCGGCGCAAGGGTTTCCATCGACCCCTTTTCGAACGGGCGCTTAAGGCCGGTTTTTCCGAGGTACGGGTGGACGGTCGCTTCCTGACCATGCCCCCGGTCCCGGAGCTTTCCCGGTTTCGGGAGCATACCATCGAGGTGGTGGTGGGGGAAACGCGGGTCGGCCCCGAAAACCGGGAGCGCCTGAAAGACCTCCTGGCGACGGCCCTCTCCGGGGGACGGGGCGAGGCCGTGATCTGGTCCCCGGAGGACGAGATTTTCGTAAGCGAAAGATTGAGCTGTGAGACCTGTGGAATAAGTCTTCCGGAGCCGGATCCCCTTCTCTTTTCCTTCAACACCCGGGC
>JALWCD010000188.1 GCA_027036915.1 Thermodesulfatator sp.
GGCCTGGCCGGAATCGGCATTGTACCCGACCTGCTCTTTCCCCTGGTCTGGCTGGTTTCCTCCCTGGTCAGGAAGACCTTCGAGGTCCTGGGACTCTCCGAAAAACCCCTGCCCCGGATACTCCGGGAAGAACTCAAAGGTCTGCTCGCCACCGAAGACCATCTGGAACCCATGGAAAAACGGGCCCTCACCCGACTCTTTGAGTTCGCGGAAAAGACCGTGGATCAGGTCATGGTGCCCCTGATAAGACTCCGGATGCTTCCGGAGACCGCCCGGGTGGAGGAGGCCCTGCGGATCTTCGCCCATCACGGTTTCTCCCGCATACCGGTCTTCCGTACCCGGGTCTACAACCTCATCGGGGTGGTGAGGGCCCAGGACCTCCTGGACGCCCCTCCGGAAAGCCCGCTTTCGGCCTACGTAAGACCGGTCAAATATCTTCCGGAGTTCAAGCCCGCGGCCGAGGCCCTCTCGGAAATGCAAAAGAGCGGCGAGGACTACGCCGTGGTAGTGGACGAATACGGAGCGGCCATCGGAATCGTGACCCTGGAGGATCTCATGGAAGAGGTCCTGGGGGACTTCCTGGACGAACTCGAACGGGACCTCACCCCTTACCGCAAACTAGGGGAGGGACACTTCCTGGTCAAGGCCTTCATGGAGGTGGAAAAGGCCCGGGAGATCGGCCTTGAGATTCCGGAAGGGGAATACGAGACCGTGGGCGGCTTCGTCCTGAAACTGGCCGGACGTATCCCCCGGACCGGAGAGAGTCTGCGTTACGGGGACTGGGAGATCCGGGTGCGGCGGGCCACCCCCATGGCGGTGGAGGAACTGGAATTCATCCGGAAACCGACTTAATCTCCGGAAACCCTCAGGTACTGTTCAAGGTCAAGAACTGTTTCCGGTAGAGCCGGAGGAAGCGGTATCTCCTCCCGGACGGCCTCTAACTTTCTTATCTTAAGTTCAAGCTCACCTCGGGTGAGGCTCAGGGAAAGACGCACCCGTGGCCCCTCCGGCCAGACTTTGAGGAAACTCCGCCCCAGGTAAGCCAGTTCCATCCCGAAAGGAGAAGACCTGAGCTTAAGGGAATATCCTTTCCCCAGAGAGACTCTTCCGGTGGTTGACAGTTCGTCCCTGAGAGACCGGGGGACTTTTCCCAGAAGAAGATAGGGCCAGAGCTCCGAAAGACGGGGGTTTTCCGGAACCAGAACGAATCTGGCCGCCTTCCCTTGGGCGTATAGGATCCAGGTCAGCCGTCCTTCCTCCAGCCAGAGGGAAAAAAGGGTCCCTCCGAAAGGAGAGAAACCCTCGGCGTAGAGGCGCCCCGTTTGCGCCAGAAGAACGGCCCTTCCACGGTAGATTTTACCGGAAAGGTGGAGCCGGTAGGAAACCAGGGCCCGATAATACGGAAAGGGCGTCCAGAAGTCTTCCGGGATCCGGATCGGCTGACGGGCGCAGCCTGAGGCCAGGAAAAGGATCAGGACGAGGAGTCTTCCGAACACTCCGAGACCTTTTTCTCTATGCGTTCCCGATCCCGCCGGTGTTTGGCCAGCTCGAGGGCCTTACGGTAGATCTCGCAGGCCTCCCGCGTCTTCCCCAGGGCCTGCAGGATATCTCCCTTGTGTTCCAGGATCACCGCGTCCTCCGGGGAGAGTTTCACCGCCCTTTCGATCTCGCGCCGGGCTTCCTCAAGACGCCCCTGTTTGAAAAGGACCCAGGCCAGACTGTCCACGATGTAGCCGGCCTCAGGCTGGGCCTTGAGAGCCCTGCGGATATATTGTTCGGCCTCCTCCAGATTCTCCCCCAGTTCGGCGTAGGTGTAACCCACGAAATTGAGGATCACCGGGTCGTCCGGAAACCTCTCGAGCAATGGCTCCACCAGCTCCAAGGCCTCCCGAAGCTTTCCCACGCAGGAAAGCAACAGTCCCTTGGTGATAATCAGATCCCGATGATCCGGAAAACGGGCCAGCCCCTGATCTACGAATTTCAGGCCCTCTTCACACCGATCGATTTCTTCCGCGGCGGTGGCCGCCAGGAAATAAATCTGAGGGTCCTGGGGACCTTCCTGGATCAGGGTTTGCAGAAAAGAGAGCGCGGCCTCGTCTCCTTTAAGTTCGCGGGTAAGGGCATATATCCTTCGCAGGGCCTCGGAGTAAAAGGGGGCTTCCCGCGGAATCTCCCGATAGATCCCGAGGGCCTGCGA
>JALWCD010000189.1 GCA_027036915.1 Thermodesulfatator sp.
ACTTATGCCCAGGCGCCCCAGGACGCCGGAGATCTTCGAAAGCACCCCCGGACGGTCCACGGCCGAAAAACGAAAATAATATCTGGAAACCCCCTCCTCCATGGGCTTGAGACGCAGGGGATTTTCCCGGAAAAGAATGGGTGCGGGTTTTCCCCCCGAAAGGATGAGCCGGGCGGCGTCCAGGAGATCGCCCACCACCGCGCTGGCCGTGGGTTCGGCCCCGGCCCCCAGACCGTAAAGCAGGACCTCCCCCACGAAATCTCCCCGGAGGAGAAAGCCGTTGTAGGCCCCCTTTACCGAGGCCAGCACGTGGCCTTCCGGGATCAGGGTGGGGTGCACCCTTACCTCCACCTGACCGTTTTCCTCCCGGGCCAGGGCCAGGAGCTTGGGCACGAAACCGAATTCCCGGGCGAAAACGATATCCGGGACCTCGAGCCCGGTCAGCCCCTCGACGTAAATTTTTTCCGCCGGCACGAAGCTTCCGTAAGCCAGGGTGGCCAGGATGGCCAGTTTGTGCACGGAATCCCGTCCGGAAATGTCCAGCGTGGGATCGGCTTCGGCGAAGCCCCGGGCCTGGGCCTCGGCCAGGGCCTCCCCGAAAGGCAGCCCTTCCTCGGTCATCCGGGTAAGGATATAGTTGCAGGTGCCGTTCACGATGGCCGTGATCCGGCCGATGCGATTGGCCGCCAGACTCTCCCGCAGGGTCTTGATGATGGGCACCCCGCCGCCCACCGCGGCCTCGAAGAAGAGCCCGCAACCGGCAGCCTGAGCCGCCGAAAGGACCTCCGGACCGTATTCGGCCAGCACGGCCTTGTTGGCCGTAACCACGTGTTTGCCCGCGGCCAGGGCTGCCAGGATGTAGCTTCGGGCCGGCTCAAGACCTCCCATGAGCTCACAGACGATCTTGATCTCCGGATCGGTCCACAGGTCCTCCGCACGGGTGGTAAGGATTTCACGGGGCACCCTCACCGGACGCTTCTTTCCCGGATCCCTTACCAGGATCCTCCGGATCACCAGGCGCACACCGGTCTTGCGGGCCAGGAACTCCCCGTTTTCCGAAAGGAGCCGGCAGACCCCTGAACCCACCACCCCCAGTCCCAGGAGCCCGATCCCTATCTCCCGCATCAGGCGACCTCCGAAAGCCTCAGTCTCTCGGCCCAGCGCTCGGAGAGGACCTCCTTGAGGGGCTGGTGTTCCGGAAAGGCCAGGGCCGGGTCCTTCTCCAGGAGCCGAAAGGCCTCCTCGCGGGCCATCAACAGGACTTCATAGTCCCGGATGAGATCCGCCCTTCGAAACTCAAGATAGCCGTGCTGCCTGGTCCCCAGGAATTCCCCGGGCCCCCGGATCTTGAGGTCCTCCTCGGCGATGCGAAAACCGTCGTTGGTCTCCGTGAGCACCTTAAGCCTCCGCCAGGCCTCACTTCCCGGTGATACCTCATGGGCCACCAAAAAGCAATAGGACTGGCGTTCGCTGCGGCCCACCCGCCCCCGGAGCTGATGGAGCTGCGAGAGTCCGAAACGTTCGGCGTGCTCGATGACCATCACGGTGGCCTCGGGTACGTCCACCCCCACCTCGATCACGGTGGTGGAGACCAGGATCTGGTAGTCCCCTCGCTTGAAGGCCCGCATGACTTTTTCCTTCTCCAGGGGACTCATGCGTCCGTGGAGGAGCCCCACCCTGAACTCCGGAAAGACCTCCTTTCTCAGGTGTTCCGCCCATTCGGTGGCTGAGAGAAGATCCAGTTTTTCGGACTCCTCGATGAGGGGCAGAACCACGTAGGCCCGGTTTCCCCGGCGCACCTCCTCCCGGACCTTCTCGTATACCAGGTGCCGGCTTCCGGCGGAGAAGAGTTCGGTCTTTACCGGTTTGCGGCCCGCGGGCAGTTCGTCGATGAGGGAGACTTCGAGATCACCGTAAAGGGTGAGGGCCAGGGTGCGGGGGATGGGGGTGGCGGTCATCACCAGGGTGTCGGGGGAGACCCTCCGGGCCTTGTCCCGCAGGGCGGCTCGCTGCAGGACCCCGAAGCGGTGCTGTTCGTCGATAATGACCAGCCCCAGACGTTTGAATTCCACGTCCTCCTGAAAGAGGGCGTGGGTGCCGATAACGAGATGCACCTGCCCCAGGGCCAGGGCCTGTTTGACCTCCCGTTTGCGGGCCGGGGGGAGTCCCCCGGCCCGCAAACGGGAGGTCAAACAG
>JALWCD010000190.1 GCA_027036915.1 Thermodesulfatator sp.
GATGTATCTCTGGCTATTCGGGAGCACCGGGTGGTGAAAATGGAATATGAAAAAGAGCCCGGAGAAAACCCGGAAGCACGGGAAATAGAACCCTATTTTGTGTTCTTCACCGGGGAGTTCTGGTACGTGCATGCCTGGTGCCGCAAAAGAGAGGCGCAGAGAACCTTTGCTTTAGATAAGATTAGAAACTGGCAACTTACGGACACCTTCTTTGTTCCCCGAAGGGAGATTCCTACGCTGGAAGAAATTTGGGAAACTTTAGGGCCTTATGTAGACGAAAAGCCGCAGGAGGTGGTGGTTCGTTTTGCGCCGGAGGTGAAACAGTACTTTTTGCGCCGAAAATGGGTGCGGGATCAGGAATGCCGTGAACTTCCGGACGGAAGCCTTGAGGTGCGATTCAGGGTGAGAGGACTTACGGGCTTTAAACACTGGCTTTACCGCTGGCTTCCCTGGTTTAGGATCCTTTCCCCCGAGAGTTTGGCCCGGGAGGTAGAGGAAGATCTTCGGTCTTATTTGGCTACCTGTAATACTTAGTCCGGTCCCTTCCAACTGGATTCAGCTACGAACAGGTAGGTGTGCCAGGAGCACAAGTCTCGGTGACCTGCTGGTGGGACAAAAGGATAGGCGGGAAAAAGGACTATTATAAAAACTTTTTGAGGCTGTAAGGCGTTCCCGGATTTGTCCCCAGACTGTCCCCGACGAGAAAGTATGTTTTCTAAGTTCGCAAGAAATTGAGAAAAACTGGCGGAGGGGGAGGGATTCGAACCCTCGGTGCGGGGTTATGCCCCGCACACGCGGTTTCCAGCCGCGCCCCTTCGGCCGCTCGGGCACCCCTCCGGGCCTCTTTTATTCTAAAACCCTTCCCGGCAAAATCAACCTTTCGGGGAAAGTCTCTCCTCAACGCTTTTCACCTTCTCCCCCAGGTGAACCTTCCGGTCGCGCCGGTCGTCAAGCTTGATCACCGTGTAGACCCGCTTCACCCCGGCCTGAAAGGGCAGCTCATGGAGTTCGGCGGCAAGCTTAAGAAGCTCCTTCGCCTCGCCCTCCACGATGGTCCCCATGTCCGTAAGGCGGTGGGGGACCCCTTTTTCTTCAAGGAAGGTCTTTATGCGGGCCACATAGCTCCCCACGCTCGGAGTCCCTGTCCCCAGAGGCACCACGCTTATCTCCATGAGGGCCATGGTTACCTCCCACCCTTCCATATTTCAAGGAAACGCCGGGCGTCCTCGTGCATGTACACATTGTTAAAAAAGACGCAGACCTCCTCACACCGGAGGGACTTCACAAGCTCCGAAAGTTTAATCAGTTCCTCGTCGGAGTATCTTTTCCCGTAGTGGATGCGGCCTCCGCGGCGCTCGCCGTGAAGCCGAAAGTAGAGCCGGGGGAGATCCCCCAGGACGGAAAGGAATTCCGGAAAGAGAAGGGGGTCAAAGGCCGGGACCACCCTATGGGTCTCCCAGAGGCGCAGGAGGAGTTCGGGATCCTCCCAGCGGATCTCAAGGGCCGGATGAGGGGGACCTTCCGGAAGGGCCCTCCTGAATTCCCCAAAGAAGGGGAAAAGGTCCTCTCCCCGGCAGCCCGCGGGAAGCTGAAAGAGGAGGTATCCGGCCGAAAGCCTGCGGCAGAGGGTGAGGGTTTGCCGGAGATACTCCCGGGTCCTTTCCGTAAGACGCAGACAGCCCACCTGGTCCTTTAAGGCGGAGATTTCCTCCGGAGAAAGGCCGCTTCTTCTCCAGGTGGGAGAGGATACCGGATGGGTGAACCCCTGAAAGGCCTTAAGCGAGAGGAGGAAGCCCACGGTTTCGCGGAGGACCTTTTCCCAGTTTGAAAGACTCTTTTCCGTGGGAAAACGGTAGAAGGTGGCGTTTATCTCTAAGGCCGAAAAGAGTCTCACGTAGCGGGATAAGGCCACCCGGTTTCCGCAGGTGCCAATGAAGACCCTCATCGGTGGTATATTAATCGCAAAATCCTCTTCTTTTAACCTTAAGCCCTAGAAGCCGGTGATCGGGGGTGATCCTTCGGGCTGGAGGTCCATTCCATGGATGATTTTTCATCTTTGACAACCGCTGCGGGGAAACCTGTGTTACTGCAAGGCGATTTTGTCACCCCTAATTGCAAAGCCAAAATGTCACCCCCCTCCTGGTAAAACCATAGGCTCGAATCCTCCTGACGGAGGTCGAGCCC
>JALWCD010000191.1:0-19392 GCA_027036915.1 Thermodesulfatator sp.
CCACTCGCGGGGAGGAGGATCTCCGGGCCTTGGTGCAACAGCTTTTGAAGGAGGTCCAGGAACTCAAAAAGGAGAATGCGGAGCTTAGGAGCGAACTTGAAAAACTCAAGACCCGGCAGGCGCCGGCTCCGGCTCAGGCCCTGGTTACGGCCCCGAGCAAGGGGAAACACAGCTTTTTCAGCAAGGGAGGCTACGGTTCCTCGCCGAGCGGCATAGATTTTTACGGCTTTTTCAAGATTGACGCCGTGTGGCAGGATGCAAATGCCATAGGGGATGTCTATGTACTCTGGGTTCTTCCCGAACACAATCTTAGAGGAGGGCATAAATTCGGGTCCGATTCTACCTTCACCATCAACTTCCGGCACAGCCGTTTCGGATTCAATCTTTACAAATATTACAGGGACTGGAAGGTCTTCGGAAAATTCGAGATGGACTTCTATACCCAGAGCCACGAAGAAGATACTCTTCCCTGGAATCCCAACCATTCTCCCCTGCGGGCCCGTCGGGTCTTTCTGGGGGTGGAGAAGGGCACCTGGCAGTTGCTTGCCGGGCTTGACTGGATGACCATCTCCCAGCTTTATCCTCACCTCTCTAACTTTCCCTCTGGAACCTTTATGGGGAATATTGGCTACCGTATGCCCCAGATCAGGGTGAGCAAATGGTTTGATCTTTCCGGTGGGCGCCTCAAGTTCGAGGCCGCTCTAGAGAAACCTTACGGTTTTCCCCGGATGGAGGGGATCATCTGGGACGAAGATCCCTCCAACCGGGCCGGTTACCCGGGTTTTGAGGGGCGTATTTCTTATACTACTAAAATCTGGGGGCAGCCGGCGCTGGTGGCCGTCTGGGGACATTACTCGGAGGAGGAATACGATACCGTAGACGGAGTGGAGGATGCGGATAGTTATTCTCTGGGGCTTGAGGCCAAATTTCCGTTACCCCTGCCTTTTGCCCGTAAGGCCTTCATTTTAGGCGAGATCTGGACCGGAACCAATCTGGACGGCTACTATACAGGGGGTGTAAATCAGGGTACACGTTTTCGTTTGGATAATGGCCGTTTTGTAACCGATTTAAGAGATAGATTTACCGGAGGGGGTAGAGTTGTAGACGTTGATGAAATTGACGCCGTAGGCGGCTACATAGAGCTTGAGATCTTCTGGACGCCCAAGCTGGTCACCCACTTCGGGTGGGGGATCGACAACCCGGACGACGGCGATCTTGAAGGGGTCAGGGGTGCCCGTCTCCAGCAGCAGATGTATTACGCGAATTTCCTTTACCGCTTTACCAAAGAGTTTGCGGTGGGCGGGGAATATATGTACATCGACTGTGATTATCGGGAAGCCGATGGCGACGATGGCGAATTGAACCGTTTCATGGCCAGCTTCTATTATTTCTTCTAGAACCAAATTTCCCAAAATAAAAAGGCCCGCCGGTCTGGCGGGCCTTTTTATTTTCAGGGCCAAACCGTTAACTAGCCGATCACCTTGACGTTACTGGCCTGCTCCCCCTTCGGGCTCTGCGTGACCTCGAACTCCACCTTCTGGCCCTCCCGAAGAGTCTTGAAACCCTCCATCTGGATGGCGGAGTAGTGCACGAACACGTCCCCACCATCGTCCCGCGAAATGAACCCGTAACCCTTCTTCTCGTCGAACCACTTTACCGTACCTGTTGCCATGATACTAAAACCTCCTTAAAAATTGATTCTTGAAGCAGCCTAACATTTTAAAGATTAAAAGTAAAGTCGTGGACGGGGGCCGGGATTGTCCTCGAAATGAAATTTACTTCCTGGGGGTGGATATAGCCGGGGAGAGGGGAAGCCGGGCGGTGGCCCTTCCCCGACAGGGGCGGTCTTCCCTTCTGATACCGGAAGCCCGGTCCCTCGAGTCTCTGGTGAGTTTCTGTGAAGAATATCTCGTAGCAGCCGTGGCCATAGACGCTCCCCTGACTTTCGGACTGCGAGACGAAAAGGGGTTCCGGGAGGCCGACCTACGGCTCCGGAGCCTGCTCCCCCCAAAAGCCCGATCCTGGGTGGTCTCCTATCACGGGCTCCAGGCCGTTCCTATTCGGGGAAAGATCCTGGCCGAAGCTTTAAGTCCCCTGGTGGGGACGGTGCTTGAGACCCACCCCCGGGCCAGTCTCTACTTTCTTCTGCCCGAAGCCCTGAAACCTCTGGTCTTCCTTTACAAACCCCGGCGGGGAATTCCTGAGACTCAGCGTCGGGAGGCCTGCGCCCGAATCCTGGAGTATCTTTCAAAAAAGTTCCATTTGAGAGCAGAAGAACTGACTCCGGAAGACGGTCTTCTCGACGCCCTGGTTTGCGCCCTCACCGCCCGGGTCTTTCATCAAGAGCTGGAAAACCTGCTCTTTCTTTCCCGAAAGGCCCGTGGGGTTTACGGCCGCGGCCCCTTCGTGGTCTTTAGCCCTTCAGCTCAGGGTCCAGGCCACCACCAGGGGCAGGGTGAAGTTGTCGTTTAGATAAGGCATTCGTTCCACCAGGGTCCATAAAAGAAGAATTGCCAGAAGCTCTCCGGAAAAGGGATAGCCCCGGAGTAAAACCACCCCCAGAGACAGGACCCCGAAGACCACCGAATGCAGGATGTCCCGTCCGAAAAGTCCGGCCAGACCGTCGGCCACCGCCAGCACCCAGAGCCCTGTAAGGGCTGCGGACTGCGGGAAAAGGCAGAAGGCTAGCCCCACCCCCCAGAGATAATAAAACGCCCCCGAGGGGCGCTTTTTTTCTTCCGGACGCATGAGGGCTCCGAAGAACCGTTCGAGCACCGGGAGTCTTCCCCGGAGCCGGAGTCCTTCTACCAGGGTTACCCCGGGAAGAAGAACCAGCCACAGCAGATGGGCCTGAGGCCCCAGCCACAGAACTAAAGGATGGATGATCAATCCCGAGAGGTGAAAAAGTTTGCGAAAAACTTCAGATTTCTGAGCTATTCCCACTCGATGGTCGCCGGAGGCTTGGAGGAGATGTCGTAAACCACTCTATTAACCCCTTTAACCTCGTTGATGATACGGTTTGAGAGCCGGGCGAGAAGTTCATAGGGTAATCTCACCCAGTCGGCGGTCATGGCGTCCTGGCTCTCCACACATCGAATGGCGATCACGTATTCGTAGGTCCGATAATCCCCCATGACCCCCACGGTCTTTACCGGGACCAGCACCGCAAAACTCTGCCAGACCTTATAATACCAGCCGCTCCTGAGCATCTCTTCCGTCACGATGGCGTCGGCCTCCCGCAGAATGGCCAGTTTCTCCTCGGTGACCTCGCCCAGGATGCGGATGGCCAGCCCAGGCCCCGGAAAAGGCTGCCGCCAGACCACCTTTTTGGGAAGCCCGAGCTCACGTGCGATCTCGCGCACCTCGTCCTTAAAGAGCTCCCGCAGGGGTTCTATGAGTTTGAGGTGCATGCGTTCCGGAAGGCCTCCCACGTTGTGATGGGTCTTGATGGTGGCCGAGGGCCCCTTGAAGGAAACGCTTTCGATCACATCCGGATAAAGCGTGCCCTGGGCCAGCCATTTCACCCCTCCGATCCTGCGGGCCTCTTCCTCAAAGACCTCAATAAAGGTGTGTCCGATGATCCGACGTTTCTTTTCCGGATCGGTCACGCCCCTTAATCTTTCGAGGAATCGCTGCGAGGCCTCCACGTAGTGCACCTTAAGCCCCAGGGAGCTCATGAGCTCAAGGACCTCCTCCGGTTCGTTCTTGCGGAGCACCCCGTTGTTTACAAAGATGGGAATCAGGCGTTCCCCTATCGCCCGGTGGACCAGAAGGGCCGTGACCGTGGAATCGATGCCTCCGGAAAGCGCGCAGACTACCTTCTCGTCCGGGGGCACCATCTCCCGGATCTCGCGTACGGTGTTCTCGATGAAGGACTCCATGGTCCAGGTGGGCTGGCAACCGCAGATCCGAAAGACGAAGTTGGCCAGGACTTCCCGGCCGATCTCGGTGTGGGCCACCTCGGGGTGAAACTGAACCCCGAAAAGCGGTTTTTCCGCGTGGCGCATGGCGGCGTAGGGCGAATTTTCACTTTCGGCCAGGGGTACGAAACCCGGCGGAAGGACCTCTATCCGGTCGCCGTGGCTCATCCAGACCCGGAAACTCCGGGAAGGCTCAAGCCCGTAAAAAAGATCCTCCGTGGAAAGGACCCGGAGTTCCGCCGGACCGTACTCCCTCTTGAGGGACCGTTCCACCCGGCCGCCGAGGAGATGGGCCATAAGCTGCATCCCGTAACAGATACCGAGAATCGGAACCCCCAGCTCGAAGATCTCTTCGGGGATCCGCGGGGCCTCCGGATCGTAAACACTGGCTGGCCCTCCGGAAAGTATGATCCCCCTGGGACGGGAGGCTTTTATTTCCGCCAGACTCGCCGTACAGGGCTTGATTTCACTGTAGACCCGGAGTTCTCTCACCCGCCGGGCGATGAGCTGCGTGGTCTGAGAACCAAAATCGAGAACCAGAATGACGTCTTCAGGATGCATATTTCTCTCCCCACCGTCCTCTCCGCAACAGGATAACGGCTCCCACCAGAGCCAAAATGAGCAATCCCACGATCACCATCTCCAGAAGATAGAACTTGAGTTTGTCCGGGGTAAAGGCTCCGTGGGAGATCTCGAAGGCCAGGATGAGGAGCCGCCGCACCAGGGCGATGATGGCCACCATGAGGAAAGGCTCGATACACTGGAGATGATACTCCTCTCCGAAAATGATCTGCACGGTGTAGAGGATCTCAAGAAACATGAGCGCGATCAGGAAACGGTCGATAACCTTAAGGATACCCAGCGCGAAATCCTCATATTCAAAGGCCCGGATCAGGGCGTGAAAGCCGTCGTAAATGACCTCCACCGTGGCCAGCACGATGCCGAGGGCCACGAAGATGTAAAGGAGACGCTCCACCTTGAGAAAGGTGTCCTGAAACCAGATGTCCGTTTTGGAGCGTCCGCGACGGGGCTTGCTTTCGGCCATGGTCCCTCAGCCCTCTTTTCCATTTTGGAGGAGGTCTTTCCGGTTGTAAAGGGTCATGGCTTTGGGAAGGCCGGCCTCGATCACGGTCCGAACGGCCTCCACCGCCACTTCAAGAACCTTCTCCACCACCGGACGCTCCTCCAGGGTAAATTCTGAAAGCACATAGTCCCGCACCGCTATCCCGGCCAGGGGACGACCTATGCCGAGCCGGAGACGGGGGAAATCCTCCGTGCCGAGAGCCCCTATGATGGAGGCCACCCCCCGATGGCCGCCGCTTCCCCCTTTGGGGGCAAGCTTGAGCCTCCCCAGAGGCAGATCCAGATCGTCGTAGAGGACCAGAAGTCTTTCCGGAGACAGAGCCAGTGTCTCAAGGGTTGGGGCGACCGCCTCCCCCGAAAGGTTCATGTAGGTAAGGGGCAGGAGAAGGGCGGCCTTCCCGGACCACTCCGCAAACAGACCTTTAAATTTCGAGACCTCCCGCCACCGGAGCTTCTCGCTTTCGGCCAGGGCGGCCACCGCCAGCCAGCCGAAGTTGTGCCGGGTACGTAAATACCGCGGGCCGGGATTCCCCAGCCCCACCACCAGCCACATCCCTAAGCGGTCTCACTGACCTCGCCTTCCTCCTCGCCCGCGCCCTCTTCCTCCACCTCCACGATGGTCACCACCGGAGCCTCCGGATCCTCCGCGAAACGGACACCTTCCGGCGGGGTGAGATCCCGCACATGAAGGGTGTCTCCCACGTCAAGCCCGGAGACGTCGATTTCGATCCGGTCCGGAATACGATCCGGAAGACAGGAGACCGTAATCTCGTGCATGAGAACCTCAAGAAGCCCCCCGCGCTCCACGCCCTTAGCTTTGCCCACGATCTCCACCGGCACGTCCACCTCCACCGGACGATCCATCCGCACCTCGTAAAAATCGGCGTGGATGATCTCGTCGGTCACCGGATGATATTGCAATTCCTTGATCAGGGCCATCTTCTGCATGCTCTGCCCGTTGTCCTGAACCGTAAGATTAAAAATAATCTGCTCTCCTCGATAGCGCAGAAGGATCTTTTTGAGTTCATTGAGTCGAACCGTTAGAGGCATGGGGTCGGTCTGGGGACCATAAAGGATGGCCGGTATCAGCCCCTGCTTGCGAAGCTTCTTTGCCGCCTCTTTGCCTGTTTTCTTTCTGACCTCGACCGTGAAAGATACCTGCCTCATCCCTCAACCCTCCTTCCAGATTAAACAAAAAGTGAACTTACGGAGTCGTCCGCATGAATTCTGCGGATAGCCTCCCCTAAAAGCCGGGCCACCGAAAGAACCCGGATCTTTTTAATCTCTTTTGCCTCCTCGCGCAAGGGGATGGTATCGGTCACCACCAGGGATTTGAGGGCCGATTTTCTTATGCGTTCCACCGCCGGGCCGGAGAGAACCGGATGGGTGGCCATACCGTGGACCTCCTTGGCCCCGCGTTCCTTGATGGCTTCCGCGGCCTTGCACATGGTTCCGGCGGTGTCCACCATGTCGTCCAGAATGATGGCCACCTTCCCCCTAACCTCTCCCACCACGTGCATGACTTCGCTCTGATTCGGCCCGGGCCGACGTTTGTCCACGATGGCGATCCCGGCGTCCAGCCTCTTGGCGTAGGCCCGCGCTCTTTCCACTCCTCCGGCATCCGGGGAAACAATCACCAGTTCCTCGTCCCGGAAGGTCTCCCGCAGGTAATCCAGAAGCACCGGGGCCGCAAACAGATGATCCACCGGAATGTCGAAAAAGCCCTGAATCTGGCCGGCGTGAAGATCTACCGTAAGGACCCGCCTGGCCCCGGCCACGGTAAGGAGATTGGCTACCAGTTTGGCTGTGATCGGAGTCCGAGGGGCGGTCTTGCGGTCCTGCCTGGCATAACCGTAATAAGGAATGACGGCGGTAATGCGCCGGGCCGAGGCTCTTCTTAAGGCGTCGATAATGATAAGAAGCTCCATGAGGTGCTCGTTGACCGGGGTACAGGTGGACTGCACCACAAAGACATCCGCCCCGCGGACATTTTCCTTGATCTCTACGAAGATTTCCCCGTCGCTAAAACGCCTGATCTCTATCTGCCCCAGGGGAACAGCCAGGTATTCGCAAATCTTCCGCGCCAACTCCGGGTTGGAAGTACCGCAGAAAATCTTCAGATGATTGACGAACATGTCGCTCCCTCCTCGGGAGAGTAATTGGTGACCACAAAAAACTGATAGCCCGAAAAACGTTTTTCGAGCTCTTCCCGGGCTCTTTGGGCCTCTCTTTCAGCCTCGAAGACCCCGAAAAGGGCCGAACCGCTTCCCGAAAGGCCGACTTTAAGGGCCCCGCTCTGGCGGAGCGCCTCCTCCAGGACCTCAAGTTCGGGATGTTTTTCGAAAACCAGGGGCTTAAAATCGTTCACCAGCTCTTGGTCCCAGGAAAAATTTTCCGGCCCATAATTAAGCGGCCTTTTCTTCTTTGTCAATCTCAGATTCCGGTAGGCCCAGGCGGTGGAGATTCGGAAGGGCGGGACCACCACCAGATACCAGGCCGGAAGCGCTGACCAGGGACGGAGTTTTTCTCCCAGGCCTTCTCCCAGGGCCGTGGAATAGGGAGTGAGAAAAAAAGATACGTCCGCCCCGAGGTCTTTGGCCAGCTCAAAGAGTTCGCTTTCCGAAAGATGTCCGGGATAAAGCCGGGCCAGCCCTCTGAGGACCGCGGCCGCATCGCTTGAGGCCCCTCCGAGTCCGGTGCCCGCGGGTATTTTCTTTACCAGGCGGATAAAAACCCCGGCCTCCACCGCCGCCCGGGAAAGATACCTTTCTGCCGCAAGGAAACACAGGTTGGCCCTTCCCGGGGGGGCCTCCCCTTTCACCTCCAGGCTCAGACCGGTGGCCTTTTGCAGATAAACCTCGTCGCAGAGGGTGATCTTCTGAAAAAGGGTCCGGATCTCGTGGTAGCCGTCCGGTCGCCTTTCAAGGACGTAGAGAAAGAGATTCAATTTAGCCGGGGCCAGGAGTTTCATGAAGTAAGCTTCACATACCGGATCCGGAGTTCATAGAGAATGCTTTCGAGGAGCCGTTCCTCGTCCGGGGTGAGGTTGCCCCGGGTCTTCTCCCGGAGCATGTCCAGGGTGTCAATGGTGTGGCGGGCCAGGGCCAGGTTCACGCTCTTTTCGTTGGTTTCGGGATTGGGGAGTTCCCCCAGATGGATCAGGGCCGCGGTGTTGAGAGAAAGAATAAAGGTGCTGAAGGTCACCGGAGGAAGCGGGGCTTCTCCTTTCTCCTTGCTCATGGACGTCCTCCCGTAAGAACTATTTTTTCTTTTTGATCACCACTTCCGTGCGGCTGAGATAACCGCCCTTTACGGGCCTTCTTTCGCTCAGGGTGTCGTGAAGTTTTTTGACCGCATCGGTCTTAACGTATTCCTGGGCCAGGGAAAGAAACCTCTGGGCCTCTTTCACTTTGCCGTCCACCAGATAATCCCGGGCCCTTTTCAGAACGGCCCTTTCCCTTTCGGAACGGTAACCCGCGGCGTCCTGAAAACCAAAGATGGAGGGCAGTTTCATCACCCGTTTCTCCCCACACCGGGGGCAGGGTGGAAAGTCCTCCCCCATCTTCATCAACCTCTCGAAGACCTCCCCGCAAACCTCACAGCGAAATTCGTAAATAGGCATCCTTCAAAGGCTGGTCGTTTCTTTGAATTTTTAATATAATGCTTTTTGCTGTCTTGGCACCCTGAAACTAACGAGGGATTAAAATGCCGCTGGTGGCGCTTGATTGCGAAGGCCCCATCACCTTGAACGACAACGCCTACGAATTTACGGAGGCCCTTATCCCGGGAGGGGGAGAGTTTTTCGCCCGGGTTTCACGCTACGACGATTACCTGGCGGACGTGGAAAGACGTCCGGGCTACAAGGCCGGAGACACCCTCAAACTCATTTTGCCCTTTTTGAAGGCCTTCGGGGCCACCAATGAGGGGCTCAGGGATTTTTCCTGCCGGACCCTCCGGGTGTTGCCCCGGGCCGTGGAAACCCTGAGGGCCCTCGTTCGGCTGGCTCCCACCTTCATCATCAGCACCAGTTATCGTCCCTATCTGGAGGCCCTCTGCGAGATCTCGGGTTTTCCCATGGAGCGGGTCTTTTGCACCGAGGTGGATTTCGAGGCCGTAAGACTTTCTCCGGCCGAGGAAAAGGAACTTCGCCGGCTGGTGGAAGAGATCCTGAATCTGCCCCTCATTGAAATCCCTCCCGGAGCCCGCGGTTTTTCGGATCTTCCTCCGGAAAGTCAGCGGGCGGTGGAGCGTATGGAGGAGATCTTCTGGGAAATCATTCCCCGTATGGAAGCGGGCCGTTTTCTCCGGGAGGTAAATCCGGTGGGAGGCTCGGAGAAGGCCCGGGCCGTGGAGACGGCCCTTGCGGAAACCGGCACCCCGGGTTCCGGGGCCCTTTATTTCGGGGACAGCATTACGGACGTGGAGGCCCTCTCTCTCGTGAGAGAAGCGGGGGGAGGGGCGGTGGCCTTTAACGCCAACCGTTACGCCCTCCGGGCAGCGAACTTTTTCGTGCTCTCGGAGACCGCGGAGCCGGAAAGGATTCTGACCGAGGTCTTTTTGCAAGACGGCCGGGTCGGGCTCGAAAGACTGGCCCGAGAGGCTAAGGAGGGCTTTGAGATGGGCCAACTCGAAAACCTTACCGAGGACCTCATCCGCCGAAGCGAAACCTTCCGCAAGGGCGTCCGCGGAGAAACCATAGGAGCGTTAGGATGATTCCTCTACAGGACATCCTTCCCCGACGTACGGTGCCCGTGGTGACCTGGGGGCTCATAGCCCTGAACACCCTGGTCTTTCTCCTGGAAGTGTTACTTCCGGAGACCGGACGGGAGCTTCTTTTCCAGTATCTGGGGCTCATCCCGGCCCGGATTACGGATCCCGAATGGGCCAGAATGCACGGCTTCCCTCCGGGGGCCTACCTCACCTTCCTTACCCATCTTTTCCTCCACGGGGGCTGGGTGCATTTCCTGGGCAACATGTGGACCCTCTGGATCTTCGGGGATAATGTGGAGGATCGGCTGGGGCATGTGCGTTTCCTTCTTTTCTATCTTTTATGCGGTCTGGCCGCGGCCCTGGTCCACATTTACTTCCATCCCCATTCCACGATACCCACCATCGGGGCTTCCGGGGCCATTTCCGGTGTGCTCGGAGCCTACTTCGTGATGTTCCCCCTGGCCCGGGTGATCGTGATGATCCCCATCTTCATTTTTCCTTTCTTCTTCGAGGTTCCGGCCGTGCTCTACCTGGGTTACTGGTATCTGATCCAGATCTTCTCCGGCACCCTTTCCCTGGCCCTTCCCGGACACGTGGGAGGGGTGGCCTGGTGGGCACATGTGGGAGGGTTTCTGGCCGGGGTCCTCACCCATCGCCTGTTCTGTTCCCGCCGGGGCTGTTATTACCGAGACGAGGAGGTCCCCTGGGGCACGGTAATCTCTTACCTTGATCGGATAAACCGGTAAGGAGGGCGTTATGAGCGGTTTCGATTTCTTCTGGCTCTTTTTCATGCTGGTCGCCTTACAGCCCATTCTCCGGCAAAGAATGCTTGAGGCCGCGCGCCAGCGCATGATCGCCAAGATCGAGAAGATGCGGGGCTCAAGGGTCATCCTTCTGGTTCACCGTCAGGAGACCATGAGCTTTCTGGGCTTTCCCATCATGCGTTTCATCGATATTAACGATTCCGAACAGGTCATCCGGGCCATTCATATGACCGACCCCGAAGTGCCCATCGACCTCATCCTGCACACCCCGGGAGGTCTGGTGCTGGCGGCCCTTCAGATCGCCCGGGCGGTGAAAAAACACCCCGGCAAGGTCACGGCCTTCATTCCCCACTACGCCATGAGCGGAGGGACGTTGATTGCGCTGGCTGCAGACGAGATCGTGATGGACGAGCACGCAGTGCTCGGGCCAGTGGACCCCCAGCTGGGACAGTTCCCCGCGGCTTCCATTGTGCGGGCCGCCCGTGAAAAACCCCTGGAGCACGTGGACGACCAGACCCTCATCCTGGCCGATATGGCGGAAAAGGCCCTGCGGCAGATGCGAGAGAATCTGCGGGATCTCCTCGCCGGAAAATATCCGCCAGAGAAGGTGGACGAACTTTCCGAGCTTCTTACGCAGGGACACTGGACCCACGATTATCCCATTACCTTTGAGGAGGCCCGGAAGATGGGGCTTCCGGTCCGCAAGGACATGCCGCACGAGATCTATCAGCTCATGAGTCTTTTCCCGCAACCGGTGCGCCAGGCCCCTTCGGTGGAGTTCAATCCTGTCCCGCGGCGGGCTCCTTCCGGCTCTCAGAATCACCAGTCGATGTTATCTCTGCTCCGCTATTGGTTTTGATACGGTTGACCCTTAGGGGCTTGCGGGCTAAGTTTTCCCTGACTTCTCGCGCAAGGAGGCTCCCATGGCGCGCAAAAAAGATGCTTTCAAGGAACTCAAGGAAAAGCTGACCCTTTCTCCCAAACCGGTCTGGGATCAACTTGCGGCCAAAGAAAAGAAGGCGGCCGAACGGTTGGCGGAGGATTATCGCAGGTTTCTCTCCACGGCCAAGACCGAGCGGGAATGTGTGGAGGCCATGGCGGCCCTTCTCAAAAATAAAGGTTTTACCGCCGAACCCTCGGCCCGTTATTACACCGTCTTCCGGGAAAAGATGCTAGCGGTCTTCGTGGCCGGAAAGAAACCCCCCTATTACGGGCTGCGCCTCATCGCCACCCACATCGACAGTCCGCGTCTCGACCTCAAGCTCCATCCCCTCTACGAGGACCTGGATCTGGCCTTTTTCAAAACCCACTACTATGGCGGAATCAAGAAATACCACTGGGTGGCCCGGCCGCTGGCCCTGCACGGTGTGGTGGTCAAACCCGACGGGCGCAAGGTGAAGATCGTCATCGGAGAAGACCCGGGCGATCCGGTGTTTACGGTCTGTGATCTTCTGCCCCATCTCTCCCGTAAGGTTCAGGGCGAAAAGAAACTCTCCGAGGCCATTCCGGGTGAAAAACTCAACGTCCTGGTGGGGGGGCTGCCCCTGGTGGGGTCCTCCGAGGATAAGGAACGTGTGAAACTCTCTATCCTTAAGATTCTCCACGAAAAGTACGGTCTTACCGAGGAAGATTTCATCAGCGCCGAGCTCGAAGTGGTGCCCGCCGGTCAGGCGGTGGAGGTGGGCCTCGATCGGGCCTTTATCGGGGGCTACGGCCAGGACGATCGCATCTGCGCCTTTGCCGCTCTGGCGGCCGTGCTGGATCTGGCGGAACCCCTCTATTCCACCCTGGTGATCTTCATGGACAAGGAGGAGATCGGCTCCGACGGAAACACCGGAGCCAAGAGCCGGTTTCTGGAAAAACTGGTCTACGAATATCTCAAGCTTTACGGGGTCACCCCCCAGGGGGACACCGTGCTTGAGACCTTTCTGCGTTCCAGAGCCGTCTCGGGGGATGTAACCGCGGGTATGGACCCTCACTATATGGAGGTACACGAAAAGCTGAACGATGCCCGGATGGGATACGGGGTGGTCCTTACCAAATACACCGGCCACGGCGGAAAGTATATGGCCAACGACGCCCATGCGGAGTACATGGCCTGGCTCAGGCGGATCTTCTCCGAGGCGGGTGTGGTTTACCAGGCGGCCTCCATGGGCAAGGTGGACGAAGGCGGAGGCGGCACGGTGGCCAAATATCTGGCGGCTTACGGGATGGACATCGTGGACATGGGCCCTCCGCTCCTCGGTATGCACTCGCCCTTCGAGGTGGCCCACAAGGCCGATCTCTACATGACCTATAAGGCTTACCGGGCCTTCCTTTCCGCCGGAGACTGATGACCGAAATCATCCGCGAGGGCGATCTGATCCTTCTGGTGGTTCCGGAGGGGGCGCACTACCTTCTGCGCGCCGAGGATCGCACGTTTCACACCCATCGGGATTACGTGGCCCTCGGGGAGTTCATCGGAAAACCTTATGGAACGCGTGTTCCGGGAGCTCAGGGTACCCCCTTTTACGCCGTGCGTCCCACCCTTCATGATCATCTTATGAAGCTGCGCCGGGCCACTCAGATCATCTACCCCAAGGAAATCGGGATCATACTCCTGAAACTCGACGTGGGGCCGGGTAAAACGGTCCTCGAATGTGGTACGGGCTCGGGGGCCCTGACCACCGCTCTGGCCCACGCCGTGGGGCCGGAGGGTCGGGTCATCACCTACGAGAGGGAGGAGCGTTTCCGGGAACTGGCCCGGGAGAATCTCCGCCGGGCCGGTCTGGAGGGAAGGGTAATCTTCAAAGGAGAAGTTGTAGAAGGCTTTGAGGAGGAAGAGGCGGTGGACGCGGTCTTTCTGGACCTGCGGGAACCCTGGGAGCTTCTGCCCGCGGCCTGGCGGGCCCTTAGGGGAGGAGCCCCCTTTGGAGCCCTGGTTCCCACGGTGAATCAGGTCTCCCGGTTACTTTCCTCCCTGGCTGAACTTCCTTTCGTGGGACTTGAGGTGCAGGAGATACTTCAGCGATTTTACAAGGTCAACCCGGAAAGACTCCGTCCCGAAGACCGGATGGTGGCTCACACCGGTTATCTCATCTTTGCCCGTAAGGTTTTTGAAAGATGACCCGTCAGGCGTTCCTGGAGGAAAAACTCCGAGAGGCCCTGAGACTCCTCGGACTTCCGGAAAAGATCTTCGATCTCCATCTACTCGACGACCGGGGTATTACCCGTCTGAATCAACGTTATCTCGGCCGCTCCTATCCCACCAATGTAATCGCCTTTTCTTTCTGGGAAGGGGAACGGCCGCCGGGCACACCTTACCTGGGTGAAATCTTTATTTCCGTTGAGACGGCCCGGAGGGAGGCCCGGGAATACGGCCTGCCCTTCAGGGATTACTTGCTTGCGCTTGCGGTTCACGGTCTGCTGCATCTTCTGGGATATGATCACGAGAAAGGGCTTCAGGCCCCGGCTCGCATGGCCCAAAAAGAAGCGGAACTCCTTGAAAAACTCCTGGGAAAGAGGCATAAAGCTATCGTAAACTTCATAAGAAGGAGGGAATACATGCCGGCCAAACTAGCGGTCAATGTGGATCATGTAGCCACGGTAAGGGAGGCCCGGAAGGTTCACTATCCGGATCCGGTGCACGCGGCGGTTCTGGCCGAACTGGGGGGAGCTCACGGGATCGTGGTCCATCTCCGGGGTGATCGACGGCACGTTCAGGAACGGGATGTTCGGCTTCTCCGCGAGATTGTAAAGACCAAACTCATCCTTGAGATGGCCCCCACGGAGGAAATGATCGCCTTCGCCCTTGAGGTTAGACCGGATCAGGTCACGCTGGTTCCGGAAAGAAGGATGGAGATCACCACCGAAGGGGGGCTGGCGGTAAAGGGACGGGTCAAAAAGGTGCGCACGGTGGTGGAACGATTAAAGGAAGGGGGTATCCCCAAGGTAAGCATTTTTATCAACCCTGATCCGGCCGAGCTCCGTTCGGCGGCCAAAACCGGGGCGGATGTGGTGGAGCTTCATACCGGACACTACGCCGAGGCCGGGACTTCGGAAGAACGGGAAAGGGAGCTGGCGCGCCTTGAGGAGGCCGCTCGCGTGGCCCGGGATCTGGGGTTTGAGGTTCACGCGGGGCATGGACTCTCTTACGAGAATGTGGAACCGGTGGCCGCCATTCCCGAGATCGAGGAATTTAGCATCGGCCACGCCATCATCGCCCGGGCCATCATGGTAGGCATGCGGGAGGCCGTACGGGAGATGTTGAGCCTGATAGAGAAGGCCCGGGGCTAGGCCTGACCTTCGGGGAGTTTGGCCTTTTCCAGTCGGGCCAGGGCTTCCTCAAGGCTCATGATGCCCTTGGCCACGGCGTAAGCCACGTAAGGATACACCCGCGGATCATAACCTTCCGGTCGGGGGAAAAGCCCCTTGGCCCGCAGTTTAGCCAGTTTGGCCCGCCGCCGGCGGCGTCTTTCGATCTCTCTCTTCCGCTCGATTTTCTTGTGTCTGGCCATGACCTCGCCTCACCCCTTGATTTTTGTTTTCGGCTCCTTTATATAAAGGCTACTTCCGCTTCCGTCAAGGAATCTTATAATTGTGTAGAGGGTTGCAGGGGTTATGCAGTGTGCAAGGCTTAGGAGTCTGGCCCGGGAGTGGTTTCTAAAGGTGCGGGAGGATGCCCTGGCTCCGGCCCGGATGATGGAGTTTATTCATCGCCATATTCGGCAGTGTCCGGTCTGCCAAGCTGATCCGGATCTCCCTCAGGAGGTGGAAAAGATTCGGGAGTTCATCCGGGCTCCGGAGGTCATTCCTACCGTACAGGAAATCTCCGAGGAGACGGAGGAGGAAAAACCTCTTGTCTGAGGGATAGATCTGTTAAAATTTTATATAGCTTGGCCCCCGTAGCTCAATCGGATAGAGCAGCGGCCTTCTAAGCCGTTGGTTGGGGGTTCGAGTCCTCCCGGGGGCACCAGGTTTCTCATCAATTTCCCGATTCTACAAAGATTCCCGCCCTTATTTTCCCGGATTCGTGTGCGTCGTTCCGGGTTGTTGCGTGCTATTACACGGTAAAAATACGGTAAAAGGAGGTCCGGCCCATGGCCACCCTCTCCTGCCGGCTTTTTAGAAGCTTGTGCGTCTTTGTGCCGGAAGGGCGGGTCAGGTGCTAGACCTCTCGTCTTTGGCCTTGGATGCCGGAATCTCTCACACCACGGCTCGAAGGTGGTTTTCGGTGTTGCAAGCGGCCTTCGTGGTTGTTTTATCTTCTTCCACCTCATCACGAAAACTTCTCCAAAAGACTCATCAAGGCCTCCCAAAACTTTATTTTTACGACATTTTTACGACACCGGGCTGCTCTGTTACCTCCTTGGCCTGAGGTTCCCGGAGGACCTTCGGGTGCATCCCCTGCGGGGGCTGTTTTTGAAAACTTCGTTTTTACCGAACTCTACAAGGCCTTTGCCCATCAGGGAGAGGACCCCCCGCTTTACTTCTGGCGTGATCGGACCGGCCACGAGGTGGACTTTGTGCTGGATCTGGGGAGAAATCTTACGCCGGTTGAGGCCAAATTTTCGGAAACCGCAACCCGGAATCAGCTTTGGAATTTTTTCTATTACCTGCGAGTGGCCGGCCCGCGGGCCGACCGCGGCCTTCTCATCTATGCGGGCGAGAAAGCCTTTGAGCGCGAGGGAATTTCCGTTCGCCCCTGGTTTTACCTGTAATGTTTACGGATGGGCTTTAGCACCCGCCACACGCAACGGACGCCCTTTCTAAAGGTCACGAGGTCTCCTTTCCCGAAGCGCACCTTGGTACCGTCGTCAAGCTCCACCTCCACTTCGCCCTCCACCACATAGAAGGTCTCGTCCTCCGGGTAATACCAGTCGAACTCGCTTACCCCCTTCTCCCAGGTAGGCCAACTGAAGACCCCGAGTTTTTCAAGCTCCTCAGCTGTAGGCTTCTTGATAGTGACTTTTTCTTCCATGGTTCCCTCCCCTTGGCAGCTCTGAATTACAAAATTACAATCTGTGAGAGGGATTATATAAACAATTTCCTTTTAAGTTAAAAGGGGTGAGGGCGGGATGGAGTACACCTCTCAAGAATTGCGAACTTTTATGCTCAAAGAAATAGAGATCATTCAGGAGATAATAAAGCGTATGGCCTTTAATTCTTTTATGATCAAGGGCTGGACGGTGACCCTGGTAGCCATAACCCTTCTTCTTAAAGGTTCTCCTCATCAGGCTTTTATTGCCTTTATTCCCCTTTTAGTGTTTTGGTATCTTGACGCCTACTTTCTGCACCAGGAAAGGCTTTACCGGCGGCTTTACCGCTGGGTGGTGGAGAATCGGTTGAAAACTTCAGAGTATCTTTTTGACCTCAATGCGTATCGGTTTGCCGGAGAAGAACAAAGCCGTTTCCGCATCATGTTTTCTCTAACGCTTTTTTCCTTCTACGGTTCCATATTCCTCCTGATTTTTCTCTATCTCGTCCTTCTGTTTGGAGGGCTCGGTTAAGCGAGTCTATACCGCTCTACCTCCGAGCCGGTTATAAGGGATTTTTACCCAAGCTATTTGCTCCACACTTAAGAATTCGGTATAGAGATTTCGAGGGGGAAATAAAGTGATCCAGGCCCTCATCGTCATCGCCGGAGCCCTTCGCATCCGCTACCCCATGCCGTTTGCGGAGGGAGTATGGGAGAAAGGGTAGTTGTGGATCTTTCCAGGCCTACCGGAAATTTTTGGATAGACAATGGCCTGGTAGTTCTTTATCGCCTTTTCGGAGCCGGGGAGGTTGATTGTGAGGAGGTTTTGGAAAAACTCATTGCCAAATTATATCCCAAAAAATTTCCGTATACTTCATTTAATAGGATAAGTACTGGTAAACCCAGATTGGATTTTACAGATAAAGGCTACTGTCACATTTGTGGCGCCCGGGAAAATCTTACGGAAGGTAAAATGTGGTTTTTTCCGTTTGTAGTCGCATTAAACAGATTCGCAAATTTTTATAGCAACCTTCAACAGAAATTAATGATGTGTCCCACCTGTGCGATAGCAGGCTTAGCAGGGTATGTGGGCTGGCTCTGGCGGGCTCAGGGCAGAGATGCCCTTCACATTTTCTGTTTTCACGGAGATCTTAAAGACATAGAACAACTTTACCGCGAGGTGCTTGATCCTATCCGTTTGGAAGAAAAAGGTGGAAATGTTCCTTTGGCTTTTTATGGACCCTATCTTCATGAGACAGCCTGGGGACTCCTCCTGAGGCTTTTCTCCTATGTTCGGCACCATTCCGAAGAAGAAAAGCTATCTCCTGAAGCTTCACAGCTTTTGGCCGGGCTTTTCGGTGTTTCAGAAAAGACATCTTTTACTCCCTTAGTTCTATATGTGATTACCGGTAAACCGAGTAATGCTTTTGATATGCAATCCTTTAAAGAGATAAGTCATCTTGCAAGTCTATATCATCTCTACGAGCGCTGGATAGAAATTTTCAAAGAAGATCCCAAGCCTCAAGAAATTCTTGAGAAGGTCTTTCGACAGTTTCAGCGACCCGAAGGCAATACTTACAATACCATTTGGAGAGAACGAATTTCGGCTGCGGTCCTGAACTTTGAAGATCCTTTACCCCCGGTAGAAGAATTTCTTTTCCAGAGAGATTCTAAACCGCTCATAAAAGGAAGCCTTGAGGTTTTTGAACTTTATGTAAAGGAGGTTTTGGCAATGGAGACCAATCTTTTAAATGCCATTAAACGCTTCGGTTATTCTCTGGGCAGTAAAGCTCAACAAAAAAACGAAATGGGGCTTCTTTATGCCTTGCGCAACGCTAAAAATCTGGATGAGTTCTTCCGGGTTTTAAACGATGTCCAATATCGGTTAGGACTTCCGGTACCCGAAAGTCTGCTTGAGGTTGAACCTGGAGAATCCATAAAGGGTAGTCCTTGGAGGCGAGTAAAAACCCTTCTTTCCATTTATGCTATGAATGCCTTTTTACGGGCCCAAAATAAAGAAGAGGGCAAGGAGGGAGGAAATGAGTAAAGCCATCAGTATTGGCTATCTCTTTAAGGTTTCAGCCGGCAATGTAAACGCATCCCATACGGAAGGAAATGTAATGGTGGCTAAAAAGGTAACGCTTCCCGACGGGAGCGCCATTCCATACATTTCAGGGCAGGCCTTAAGGCGTATGCTCCGCGATCGCCTTGAAGACCTGGGTTGGCGTCTTTCAGAACGTTTCTGCCAGGTTTCCGGGCAGGAGGTTACCCCGCCTGTGAGACCATGGGAGTTTATAGACGAAGACCTTTTCGGGTATTTGGATACTTCCGGGCGCAGGAGGCGCACCTCGCCGGTTAGGGTTTCAGCAGCTATTGGCCTTTTCCCTTATCAGGGCGATCGGGATCTTGGCACCCGTTCTTTTGAAAAATTCAGTCAAGCTATGAGCGAGGGCGGGAACATGTTCGAAACCGAAATATACGCCAATCTTTTCAGGGGGGTCATTCTGATCGAGCTTGACCGAATAGGAGTTTGGAAGACGCGATATGAGTTAATTCAGCCAAGTTCTAATAAAAATGCAGATGCAAGAGAGAAAGAAGAATTCTAATAAAAATGCAGATGCAAGAGAGAAAGAAGAAAAGGAAAGAGAAAAAAGTTTAATAGAAAATACTAAAAATCAAGGATTACAATACGAAAGTTTACAGAATGGTTTATTAATTAGCCTTCCTTCTACCCAAAAAATAGAGAGGGTTGAGGCCCTATTTGACGCCCTCGGACTTCTCTGGGGTGGAGGGCGTACTGCCCGGATGCTTACCGACCTTTCGCCGCGCTTTTTTGCTTATGCACGCCTCAAGGTAAAACATCCGGTATTTTTGGAAAATCTTGAGGCCGAATTCGAAAAAGGTAGGTACCTTTTAAAACTTAAGTCTCTCAGAAGCGTCCTTGAGCGCTTTAAGAATC